>JACNKJ010000252.1 GCA_014382085.1 bacterium | reverse complement strand
AGCGCAGAAATTCCAAGCACTGTCAGAATGAAGGCCGCGCCGCCGCGGGACAGTTTGAAGGCGCGCGTGTAGGTGGGCTCCACGCGCAATATGGCCAGCACGTGCAAGAGCACGAAGACCATGGTGAAGCCCAGAATGGGCCAGTAGGTGTCGGTCCATCCGAATGACATGGGCGGAACATAGCATAATTGAAGTGTTTTGATACAATTCCTTGTGACAACCGGGCCTACTCGTATTGACTCCCTGCATGCAACTCTCTAGTTTCAGCCCCATGGCCTCCCGAGAAATATTCCTACGCGACACCATTCACGGCATTATCACGCTCGATCGTGAAGATCCGGCCGATGCCCTTATCTGGCGCCTGGTCAACACCCTCGAATTCCAGCGCTTACGGCGTATTCGCCAGTTGGGCTTGACCAACTTGGTCTACCAAGGCGCCGAGCACACGCGTTTTGCCCATAGCATCGGCGTGATGCATCTGGCCGGGCGCATACTCGACCAGCTAAGCAAGTCCTGCGAGATCACGGCGGAAGATCGCCTGGAAACCCGCGTGGCCGCCCTACTCCACGACCTGGGCCACGGCCCCTTCAGCCATGTCAGCGAAATGGTCCTGGGCGTGGGCCACGAGGAATGGACCAAGCGCATCATTCTGGATCCCAGCACGCAGGTGAATCATGTGCTGGCCAGTTACGACCTGGGCCTGCCCGAGCGCATCGCCGAGATGATCGCGCATCGGCATCCCAAGAAATTCCTGCCGCGGGTCATCAGCGGACAGCTGGACGCCGACCGCCTCGACTACCTGCTGCGCGACAGCACCATGACCGGCGTGAAGTACGGCATCTTCGATCTCGAGCGTTTGCTCCTCGGCCTCGAAGTGTTGCGCGATGATCAGCACGACATGGTCATTGTGGGCGCCAAGGGTTTCCATCCCACCGAGGCCTATCTACTCGCGCGCTACCACATGTATCGGCAGGTCTATTTCCATAAAACGGTTTGGAGCGCCGAGGCCATGTTCATGGCTCTGGTGCGTCGCGCCCAGGAACTTTTGCGTTCGGGCAAGCTGGATTTCGCGCCGGCGGATAATCCGGTCATCCGCATCATGAGCGGCAAGGAAATGGCCTTGGACGATTACCTGCTTCTCGACGATGCTGAACTCAAGGTTTGCATGAAAATCTGGACCCGCGAGAGCGACGAGATTCTCGCCGACCTCGCGCGCCGCATCATGCATCGCGATCTCTACAAGGTGAGACTTTTCCACGCCCCGGCGGATACTCCGGAACTGGCCGCACTGCGGGAACGGGCCTACGAGCTTATGCGCGAAAAATACGGCGACAACGTGAAGCACCGCTTCCTATTCGAGGACGCCACCGACATCTTCTACAAGCAGTACGATCCCAGCCGCCTTGCCAGCACCGGCATTCTCGTGCGCCAGCGCGACGGATCCATCGCCGAGATCGACGAAATCAGCCCGTCCATTTCGGCACTGGAGAAAGTCTATCCCATGCACATGTGGTGCTTCCCGGCCGAGGACGCAAAGATGCTCCAGGCCCTCCGCGTGGAAGACCTGGAGCTGGGGGATGAATTCGCGGATCGCGAACTCAGTGAAGATTCGAACTAGTCGTCCTTGAAGATGCGGTCGTAATTCATCTTGTCGTTGATCAGAAGCGCCAGCCCAATAAGAATGACAACCGAGCCCATTCCGATGAAGACAAGCATGGGCTCTGGTTCATTTTCAATTCGGCTCATGGCAATACCGAAAATTACCACACCGATACCGGAAGCCGTCGTCACCATGCCACTTCGATAGGGCATACGCTTCTTGGGTTCATCCAGCTTCAGATTGTCGATAGGCGTACCCATCTCAATGGCCTTTTTGAGGATCTCGGCCTTCTTGTTCTTCTGAAGGTGTTCCGTGATGATCGCCACAATTGGAATGCTGAAGACCATAACAATGGCGACGATCGGGATGAAGATGGCTACAACGTTTTCCATGTTATCTCCTGGTTCGACGACGTGCAGGGCCCAGGCCCCCGCCCCTGTTTCGCCCACTCTGACCCGGCCAACGGAAAAAGGGTTTCACCCCGGTCCATCGCCCCGTAACCTTTCGGGCGCGAAGCGGTCCAAGAAAGTGATGGAAGCGGCAACTATGATAAAGCAGGGCACCGAGGACCCCCGGGAGGAGGCCCGAACCTATCTCCCCCTCGACCGGCGGCGGGCAACCCGCTTCCTGGCCGACTGGGAATCCTATGTCGGCGCCCTGCTTCGTCGTATGCGTGTCGAGGAGGAAGAGGTTCTCTACCGGGTTTTCGACCGGGCCCTCGGCGCCCTTCCGGATTTTCGCGGCGAGAGCCGGATATCCACCTGGCTCTACCGCATCGCCTGGCGCGAAGGTGTCCGATACCTGGAAAAGGCGGGCCGGCTGGGCGATCGCGAGGCCCCCATTGAGGCGGCGGCCACCCATGCGGATCCCGGGGACAATCCCGAGAAGATCCTGGAGCGCCTGGAGACCTCGGATCGAGTCCATGAGGCACTCGGCCGCCTGGGCCCGCGGGATCGAGAAGTTTTAGCCCTTCGCTACCTGGAGGAACTCAAGCTTTCGGAACTTGCCGAGCGTCTTGACATTCCCCTGGGAACCGCGAAAGTTAGGGTGCACCGGGCCTTGTCCCGGCTCAAGAACGAACTGGAGGATGAGTCATGACAGAGCGCCCTGCCCGCATCGGCGAGCACTTAAAAAACGCCGCGCTCTATGAAGACGATAAGGCGCGAATCACTGGGCAAGCCTGGAAGAGCCGGGTGCTGGCTCGACACGACGGCGAGGCATTGACCCTGCCCGCCAGCGGCAGTCCTAACCTTAAGCTACTCATGATCTTCCTGCCCCTCGTCATTCTGGTTCTACTGATGATCTTCTCCATCTGGGGCGCCTACGCCCCCGACAGCGGCGACGACGACGGGGCCGGCGGCGCGCTGAGGTTGACCATGCAGCTCCTGGATATCCAGATGCCGAGCTTCAACTTGTGGTATCTTGTCATCCTGGGAGCGGGCATTAGCCTGCTCACCTTCCTCGTTCGTGGACGCACACCCAACTTTCTACCTCTGGACTGGTAAGCTTGGAGTTCAATCCTTTTAAGAACCGGGCTGGCACACGCATCGGTCCTGGTCTCCGTCGGCTCGTTCTGCCGGTGGATCAGCCGCGCGCCCTGGCCAATCCCAAAGATCTTCCCCTCTCCCTCACTTTGCGTGAGGGCGAGGATCGCCACGGCATCCTGGCCCCCGACGGATCTACGCCCTGGGGCTGCCTCTTCTTCATGATCTTCGGAGCTTCGCTTCTCGTGGCGATTTTTTCGCGGAATTGGGCTGTGGTGGTATCCCTGGGAGGGTTAATCCTGCTCTGGGGCTTCTACAATCACCCACGCCGCAAGGCCTCCGAGCCCATGATGCGGGCCCTGGGTCGCATTGGGCAGGGTCAGTCCGGCGAAGCCCTGCGGGAAATGGAGCTGGCCCTGGAAGCCATGCCCGATAGCGATGCCGTGCACTATTTGGCGGCTCTGGCTCGGGCGACCTCCGGCCATTGGGACCGGGCCCTGGAGCATCTAGATCTCGCCGAGCTAAAATTTCGGGATTACGCCGAGTACTACCATGTTCGGGGAATGGCTCGGAAGGCCTTGGGACAGAACAGCTTGGCCATGGAAGATTTTCAGAGGGCTCTGGAATTCAGGGAATATCCGCAGCGGGGGCGGCTGGATCGCGAGCTTCAGTGATTATTCCTGGAACCTGAAGGCCTTCTGGTCGTAAGGGAATCACCTTGAGCGAGTGAGAGACCTCCAGCAGTAAAAAACCTCCTTAGGCAAAGAGTTGAGACGAAAGGACGGGCCGAGTGGCCCGTCCTTTTTTGCATTTTTGGGAAGCAGACCCGATCCTCCCGCCAGCAGGATCGTTCTCAAATTCGGACCTGTGTCCGGATTTCCGGCGCTTTTCCCTGTGATTGCTCGAGTGTGATATCATTAAGTTGTTGTTAATAGTTAAGTTACAGGAGACCTGAAGCGGGAACGGAGTCTGCAGATAGGATCGTTGCCCCCCTGATGAGGAGATGATCCCATGAGACGTCTCATTCTTCTTCCTCTTGTGGCGCTTCTAATCCCCCAATTCGCAATGTCAGCCGAGACCCAGCTTAGTTGGTCAACCTTGCGAACCCTCTATCGCCCCCACGGCGGTCCGCTCTTTTCTCAGCCGGCCCACTATGACTACCTCGAGATCCGCCCACTTGATAGTGCTTTCCGTGTCATCCTAATGAATGTGCCTCAGGCTCTGCTTGATGATTTGCCGGGCCATACGCCGGTCCTTTTGGATGCCGGTCTACCTATACGCCTTGGTCCCGTGAAGCTTCCGCTGGGCGAGGTCATGCTCTGGCTTATGGGTAGCGAAAGCTTGGTTCCACCAGACGCGGATTCGCGGCAGTCCACCCCCACGGATTGGTCCTGTCTGCGCATTTGTTTGGCCGGGAGAAACAGCGGAGACTGCATCAAACGATGCGGCAAGGATGAAGGCTGATTTCATTTGGAAACGGTGTTCGATGCAATGCCGAATCCGAGGAGGGGTCCATGATGCGAATCGAAACAGTCATTTGCACAGTGCTAGTAGCTATCTTGGCGATTCTCGCGTCCCCCGCTTCTGTGAAGTCCTGCGAACCTTACAATCCCTACCGATACACGGGAGCGGAAACCCTCGAGGTCTACAAATTTCCCCTGTTGCCAGGAACGCCGGAATGGAAAGACGCTTCCCGAGCCTTTCGTGAAGGCGTCGGTCCGAACCCAAGGGAGTCTTTTAAGGTCGGAGATTCCTTGCTATCGGGTTATTCCACAGAGGCTCTTCTCTGGACGGCCTTGAGATTTCCCCATCGTAGACCCTGGGGTACCTACAGTGTTGCCTACCCTTCCTTTGCCGGACTCGAAAGCAATTTCTTCAGCCGGTTTAACGGAGCCAAAATCGCAAAAGAGCGAAACGACTTCACGGTCGCTCTTCTCGATCTGTATCGTCAGCAAGATCCGAACGCGCTTAGTAATTGTCCCTTCGATTCAGAATTGCATCGAAACTATTTTCAAGAAGATCTTGGCCTGCTCGAGATTCTTCTTAGTAGCGACACAGTTTTGAGTCAGCTGA
>JACNKJ010000250.1 GCA_014382085.1 bacterium | reverse complement strand
GGCCCCGCATCCGACCGGGATCCCTCCGCCCATCTGCCGCCCTCAACGCGGGAGATGGTTCCCTTCCTCGAAGACCTCATCCAGCGCTGCTACTTATCGCAGCCTGGGTCGTCTTACGCGCCTGAAGACCCTGGAGAGGAAGACGATCGCCAGCCGCCGGAGGGTGAGATCTAACCGCGGCCCGGTGATCCGGGAGGGGAGGCAAAGGGCGAGGACCGGCGTTCAAGGACGCTGGTCCCGTCCAGCCGCTTGTTCCCAACATTCCCCATGTCCCTATTGACCTTAGCCTCCCGGCCACTATCTTGAACGAATCTATTTCAGACCGGGAGAGCAACTATGAGCAAGCCCATCGGTATTCGCCTTGAGGACAAGAATCGTTGGGAGCGGCGCGTGCCCCTGGTGCCCGAAGATTTGGCGAAGCTTGCTCGTGAGAAGAAACTCTCTTTCATCGTCCAACCTTCCGCTCTCCGCACATTTCCCGATGAAGCTTACGTGGCCGCCGGCGCGCATCTCAGCGAGGACCTCGACGAGGCCGGCGTCATTCTCGCGGTGAAGGAAGTCCCCATCGAGAAGCTGCTCGAAGATCGCGCTTACCTCTTTTTCTCCCACGTGATCAAGGGCCAGGACTACAACATGCCCCTGCTCCGCGCGCTCATGGACAAGAACATTACCATGATCGACTACGAGCGCATTCTCGATGATGCGGGTCGTCGCCTGGTCTTCTTCGGTCGCCAAGCCGGGCAGGCCGGCATGATCGAAACCTTCCACGCACTGGGTCGCCGTTTGGAATCGGAGGGCTTCGAAACGCCGCTGGCTGAAATCGAACCCGCCTATCACTACGAAGACCTGGCCGACGCCAAACGAAAGATCGCAGCACTCGCCGACGCGGTGGCGGGTGGGGTCAATCAAGGGCTCGCACCCCTCGTCATCGGATTCGCGGGATACGGCAATGTGAGCCAAGGCGCGCAGGAAATCTTCGACTTACTTCCCCACGAAGAAATTGCGGCGGGAGATCTGGAAGCCTTTATGGACAAGGGCGATGCGCTCACAGATCGCCTTTACAAAGTGGTCTTCAAGGAAGAGCATCTTGTGGAGCCCGCCGAAGGACAGACCTTCGAGTTGCAGGATTACTACAAAAACCCATCGCGCTACCGGGGCATCTTCCATCGCTACCTGCCGCACATGACGGCCTTCGTGAACTGCATCTATTGGACCGAAGATTACCCGCGCCTCATCACCAAGGCCGACGCGCTTCGCCTGCAGAAGTCGGGGAATTCCCGCCTGCGCGTAATCGGCGACGTAAGCTGCGACATCGATGGGTCCGTGGAATTCACCTACAAGGCCACCGAGCCCGACGAACCCAGCTTCGTGTACAATGCGGTGACCGACAGTTTCGTGGATGGCGTCGAGGGCGAGGGTATCGCCGTCATGTCCGTAGACAATCTACCCTGCGAATTGCCGCGCGACGCATCGGCGGCCTTCAGCACTGCACTGAAGGGCTACATCTCGCAGCTTGCCGACACCGACTTTTCGCGTCCTTTGGACGAACTGGGACTGCCGCCGGAATTGGCGGGAGCCATCATTACACACAAGGGCGAACTGGCGCCCGACTATCGCTATCTCGAGGAATTCCTGAAGAAGGCCTGAGACAGCGGGTATTTCACCATCTGGAGGTAATGCAATGGAACGTGGTAATCGTGTGCTGGTCTTAGGTGCTGGACTGGTGACCAATCCTCTGATTCAATACCTGCTGAAAATTCCGGGCCTCGAGCTGACGGTGGCCACCCGCACGGTGAGCAAGGCCGAGAACATGATCGCGGGACATGCCCAGGGCAAGGCCGTGACCCTGGATATCGAGAGCGAAAGCGCCACGCGCGCGCTGATTGAGAACTGCGATCTGGTCATCAGCCTGGTGCCCTGGATCTATCACCTCACCGTGGCGAAGCTGGCCATCGAGCTTAAGAAGCAGATGGTGACCACCAGCTACGTGAGCCCGGAAATGAGCGAACTCGACGCGGCGGCGCGCGAGGCAGGCATCATCATTCTCAATGAAATCGGTCTGGACCCCGGCATCGATCACATGAGCGCCATGAAGATCATCCATCAGGTGCAGAGTGAAGGCGGCACGGTGAAGGGCTTCCTGTCCAATTGCGGCGGGCTGCCTGCGCCCGAGGCCAACACGAACCCCTGGGGTTACAAGTTCAGCTGGAGCCCCCGCGGTGTGGTGCTGGCGGCGCGCAACACGGCCAAGTATCTGTGGGGTGGCAAGGAAGTCAGCGTGCCGGGCCCCGAACTTTTCGCCGACGTTCAGTCTCTCGAAGTGGATGAACTGGGTGCCTTCGAGGTTTATCCCAATCGCGATTCTTTGGGCTACCAGGAGATCTACGGCCTTCAGGGTGTGGAAACGCTCAAGCGCGGCACCATTCGCAATCTGGGTCACTGCGCCACCTGGAAGGCGCTGGCCGATTGCGGTTGGTTCGAGCTGACCGAAGTAAACGTGGAGGGCAAGACCTATGAAGATGTCTTCGCCGGTCTCCTCGGCGTGGATGGAAATCTGCCCGAGGCCCTCGCCGCATTCCTGAAGATGGAAGTGGACGCCGACCCCATTCAGCGCATGCAGTGGCTGGGCCTTCTCAGCGCCGCCACGGTGCCCGGCAAGGTCAACACCACGGTGCTTGACGTTCTCGCCAACCTGCTTCTCGAAAAGCTGCCCTACGAAAAGGACGAGCGCGACATGATCGTGCTGCAGCACGACTTCGATGCTGAGTATCCCGACGGCCGCAAGGAGCACATCACCTCATCGCTGGTTGCCATGGGCATTCCCGGCGGCGACTCCGCCATGGCACGCACTGTAAGTCTGCCCGCGGCTATCGCCACAAGGATGATCCTCGAAGGCAAGATTACCGAGACTGGCGTGCACATTCCTGTGGAAGCGGCCATCTACGAGCCTGTGCTCGAGGAGCTTGAAACCCTGGAACTCAAGTTCAAGGAGACTGTCGCGTCGATCTAGCCTCTATGTTAGCCTCGTAGGTGACCTTCATTCCTCCCTCCGCTTCGAAAGTCGGTCGGAATAAAGTCACCTACGAGGCTTTCTCACATGCCAGATCGTCCCAACATTCTCATTGTAGCGATGGGGCACGGAGGGCTCGCGCCTCTGTTGCGCGAACTCGATGGCGGGCTGCGGAAACGCGGGCTCGATTCCCTCGTCTGGGCCATGGGTGGCAGTGATGGCGGCATCGATTTCTTACGCGGCGAAGGCCTCAGCGCCTTCGCACCTTTGCGCGACCATCAGATTCTCAATTTCCTCGACAAGCTTCCCGACACCGGTTACTTGCCCGAGCATCCCCGCATGCAATTCTACAGGGCCTTTGAACAGGGCGCTTCGCCTGAAGCTCGAATCGGCTGTGATGGCCTGATCCTCATCGCGAGATGGGGGATGTTCATCCGCGAGCAAGCCATGGAGCTGCTCGATCTCATGCAACCAGCAGCCATGCTGGTGCAAAGCGGCGTGCGCCTGGTGGAAGGCGTCCTTGCCGACCTGGCCATCGAACGCGAGATCCCACTACTCTTCATGGAAAAGGGCGCATTTCCATCCAGTGTTCTTGTGGATGAACAGGGAGTCGGACCGCTAAGTCTCTACGGCGACCCAGGGCGATGGGAAAGCGCAGGCCGTAAGCTGACGATCGAGGAGCAGGAAACCCTCGACGCCTTTCGCCGCCGCTTTCGAAACGAAAGGACTTCGGCCTGGGAGCAGCCCTCCGGTGGCGGCGATCTCCATCTTCAGCTTGGGCTCAAGAAAAAACAGCGCATTCTCTTCGTGCCGGGTCAGGTGCGCCACGACGCCAACACCGTGCTCTACTCGCCTTGCTACCCGGACAACGAAAGTTTCCTGCGACACCTGCTCGCGGCCAGCGAGGGTCTGGATCTCTTCATCGTCGCCAAGCCCCATCCCAAAGAAAGCAGGGACGAGGCGCATCTCGCTCAAATGTTGAAAGGTCGTGGCGCTTGGCTGCCCGAGCTCAACGTACACGACGCCCTGGAGGCCGCCGATCTGGTGGCCTGCCTCAACTCCACGGTAGGACTCGAGGCCTTGGTCTATGGCAAGCCGGTCATCTGCGGCGCCCATGCCTTCTGGGCCGGCAAGGAATTCAGCTTCGATCTATTGGAAGACGGCGGACATCCGGCCTTGCGAGAGTTCTTGGCGAATGCGCCTGCACCCGAGGCAAAGCTTTTGGATCCCTTCCTCCATCACCTGCTCAGCGAGGGCAGCTACGGCGAGGCCGCCGGTCCTTGGCCCAACATGGATGC
The DNA here is from genome assembly GCA_014382085.1 of bacterium. Classification (GTDB taxonomy): domain Bacteria; phylum Krumholzibacteriota; class Krumholzibacteriia; order JACNKJ01; family JACNKJ01; genus JACNKJ01. The sequence goes on along the minus strand of JACNKJ010000250.1, from coordinate 853 downwards.
TTTAGCGGAACGCTTGGCCGGCATGGCCGAGCAGGGTGGCGGCGATTTCGAGGCCGCTGGCCGCTGGATGGCCGAGACCGAGGCCCGGGCACTCGCGCGCCAAGAGGTGATACCGGCGGATTTGCCTCGACGCCGACTGCTCCCCTTTTTTGATTAGAAACTGTAGCCGAGTACAGTGAGCGGATCCCGAGCCTTGACTGCTTCTTGAAACTATCAAGAAATCAAGGGAATAGGCCTGATTTCCTGAGTATTCCAGACAGCAAGACACCCCGCCGGCGCCCAACCAGGCGGGGTGTTCACGTTCAAGTTCATATTCACGTTGATTTACCTGACCATGACCATCTTCCGTGTCATCACTTCGCCGGCTGCCTCGAGGCGCAGGAAATAGATGCCGCTGGCCAGTTCGTTACCATCGCCATCGCGTCCATCCCACGCAATTTCACGGGTGCCGGGCAAAACCAAGTCGTCGAAAACTGTGGCCATGCGCCGTCCGCTGACATCAAAGATGGTGATCCTGAGACGCTGAGTATCGCGTAGCTCCAGGGAAAAACGAATGTCCCCATGACTCATGGGACGATAGGGATTGGGGAAGGCCTCACCCAGCTGGGCGAAGGTCGCATCGAGTGCGTCGCTGCTGCCTTCGCTGCCCAGGCTCACGCTGATTGAATTCAGATCTTCCAGCGTAGCGATAAGCATCTGGCGATCCTCGTCGTAGAAACTTTCCGCCGCGGCCCTTTCGCCCAGCAGGACCTCGAGATTTTCGGGACCCAATCCGCTTGGGAACTCGACATCGCTGTAGTCCCACTCGAAGACGGCCGTCTCCATCAGGCTGATCTCGGGTTGAATTTCATAG
>JACNKJ010000104.1 GCA_014382085.1 bacterium | reverse complement strand
TCCTACGGCAAGAGCATCCACACGGGTGATTCCCCCGAAGCCCTGGATGAATTCTACTCCTACGAATTCTCGCCCTCCATCGCCTATGGGGTGCAGATTACCGACAACACAGCCATTGGTCTGGGGCTCAAGTACGCCCGAGTTGATCTGGCTCCCGAACGCGTCATTCTGGATTTCGAAGGTAAGGGCGCCGGTTCGTCCATGGGTGTGGACTTCGGTATTCTTCAGCGCATCGGTAGCATTCAGCTCGGAGCCGTGGTGAACAACATCGGTCCCAACATCAGCTTCGTGAACAACGAGCAGTCAGACCCCATGCCGCGCCACGTGAAGCTGGGCGGCGCCTACACTTACTACCTGCCCGATAACCTAGGCCATGTGCTTCTCACCGCCGACTACAGCAAGATGATCGTCACGGGAGGACCGACGATCTACAACGGCGGCGTGGAGTTCCAGTATGCCAACATCTTCGCTCTTCGCATGGGCCGTGTGGAAGACCCCGATGGGGATATCCAGGATTGGTCCTTCGGCGTGGGCTTCCAGGTGAGTGCGGGCGAGGGCCGGGACCTATTCGTGGATTATGCGAACATCCCCCAGGCCTCCGAATTGGACAGAGTCCACCGCTTCTCCCTGGAGCTCGGTTTTTAGGAGAAAACGATGGCCTGGACTTTCCCCAGTATTTCCAGGCGGGCGGCAGCGTATGCCGTCCGCCTCGCAGTATTCGCGCTTTTGGTCGCGGGGTTCGCCGACGCCAAGCGCCTGATTCCCGTGGATGGGGGCGATCGATCCCCTGTGCAGGAGGATCGTGCAGAAAAGTGGCAGGCGGTCCGCGAATTATTGGGACCGCCCCACGTGCATCCCCCGAGCTTGGAGTCGAATCAGGCTGTGGCCGGGCGGGAAGGTCCACTGCGCATCATGGTTTGCCGCCTGGCATTCCATGAGAATCGCGATCCCCACCTGACCACTATTCCGGCAGATGGCGGGTTCATGGAAGCCGCCGACTCGATCCCCGAGTGGAAACTCCGGGTGGATCCGCCGCCTCACGATCGCGCTTACTTCGACGCGCACATGAATGCTCTGGCCGAGTACATAGGCTGGCAGAGCTACGGTAAGGTCGAAATCCGGTGGGACATCTTGCCCGCCGAGGAAGAGCCCTTCCGTATGAGCGACATCGCGGACTACGGTCCGGGCGAAGGTGAGAACTGGACTCTGGAATTGCTCGAAGCTTTCATGCGCGAGGGCCTGGACACCATCGATGCGCAATTGCAACTCGATCCCACAGGTCCGCGCTTTGCCGATTACGACCATGTGATGATCTTCCACGCGGGCAGCGATCTGCAGAACGATATCGCCCAGGACAGTCCCAACGATCTGCCCAGCTTCAACATTTTCTTCGGCGATCCCGATGGGCCCCATCCTGTAGACGCCGGTGATTTCCTCTTGGAGTCGGTGTTGCTACTACCGGAAACCACCATCCAGGATGTGGTCGAGGGCGACGCACTGGGCGCGCTCAACGCGGTTACGGCCCACGAATTCACCCATCAGCTGGGTACGGTGGACACCTACAATACTTACTACTTCTGGCCGGTGGTGGGGTATTGGGATCTCATGGACAGCGGCCATCAGCTGACGGTGAGCATCGACCTGGATGGAGACGAAGTCGCCGACTATGGCATCTACGGCGGCCTTCCCGGAAGCCTGGCCATCTGGCATAAGGAATACCTGGGTTGGATCAGCGAAGAGGAAGGCAGTCTGGTTCGCATGGGCGGAGGCGAGGGTGATTACACCCTCACCGCCAGTGCCCTGCAGGAGCCCGGCATGAAGGCTCTGCGCGTGGATCTCAGCGACTCGGAGTACTTCCTTCTTGAAAACCGGCAGGAATTGCTCACGGAGGATCTCTACTATCTGGAGCAAGACGACGACACCGGCGTGCTCCAATACGTGGCCGATTGGGATAGCGAAGAGAACATCGGCATGTACGATCTGCTCATACCCCAGTCGGGGCTTCTCGCCTGGCATGTGGACGAGCGGAATCTCCAGACCCTCATGGATTTTAACGTCGTGAATATGGACGGGGACTGGCACTTCTGGCTCACCGAGGCCGATGGACTGGCCGATCTGGGCAATCCCTATTCCTTCGATTGGCGGGGCAGTGAATACGATCCCTTCTACACGGGTCACGTGACCGAATGGCGCCATGAGACCGTGCCCAGCACGCGCCTGAAGGACAAAAGCCCTTCCGGTTTCGAATTGACCGCCTTGGAAACCAGTGACTATCTGAACGATGACTACGCCGTGGATTCCACCATCGCCTTCCACGCGGTCTTGGCTGGCCCCGCAGAAGGTTTTCCGCGGGACGACCGCGCGCTTCTGGAGGAGAGCCTGGATCTCTTCGGATCCGCCAATAGCCTTATTCCCTTGGGCGATGAGGGTCTGGCTTATCTCATGGCCAGCCTGGAGCCTGACAGCAGCTTGGCATCCTACGCAATTCTAGGGGGCCTGGACGCGAGTTCACCGGTTCAAACGCCACTGGTGTCCATGGCGGGTTTAGCCCTGACCACGGCCCGCGCCGAGGCTTTCCGCGAGGGCAAGGACTCCTGGTTCATCTTCGTTTCAGGTGGATTCTACGAGCTGGGATACGACGAAGGTGGCGCAGGACTGGAAGCTCTGAACGCCACGGCCACCGAACTGCCCATTCTCGCGGGACCCCTGGTCGCTGAAGGGCGAGTGGTCTGGCTGGATGTAGCCGGCGGCTTGAATGTCTATGACGGCTCGATGGTGGACGTATATCGGGTGCTTGAAGACGGCCTAGACTTGCTGGCCTACTCCCCACCCAGCCTTATGCTGGCCGATGGGGAAACGAACATCGTCTATCAGATCAACGATGCGATCTACATCAAGAACATCGTCGACGCTTCCGCTCCGGTTCTGGAGCGCCCTCTACCCGAAGGCCGCGTGGGCGTAGCCTGGATTCGCGTGCTCGATCGCAACGGCGACGACATCGACGATCTTTTCTGGATTGAACGCTCGGGCTATGCGGGCTCTTGGGGATCCGACGATTTGATCGACAGGACCCCGCCTTCGATCCCGGAACACTTCTTCCAGTATCCCCTCAATGGTGACAGCCTCTTGGGTGGTCCCGCGGTGGGAGACATGGACGGCGATGGTGCGCCCGAGCTGTTCCTGTCCACGGCCAGGGGCATCTATCGTTTCGGAACTCGCATGCACGAGTACTTTCCTGAGGCTAATCTCTACCGCAATTGGCCCCTGCGCCCCGCGGAGCTTCTTTACCTGGATGAACCCATGCGCGTGGGAGGCGCCGCGGTATTGGCCGACATGACCGGCGACGGACGCAGCGAGCTTCTGGTCTTTGGCAGCAGCGGGCACCTAATGGTGGTGAATGAATTCGCCGAACCCATTCTCGGTACGCCGCGCTCCTTGGCAGGCGAAGCGCCGGCCGATCTCTATGCGGTGAACGGATCCCTCCGGGCCGTCAGTTGGAAGGGTTTCCTGTTGGGTTTCGATGGTCAGGGCGATGGAGCCGAGGCGGAGTGGAGCCTGGCCGGCGGCGGCGCGGATCGGAATGGGCGCTGGCTGCGCAGCCATCCCTATCTTCCCGAAGAGGGCGTGAGCCAAGCGGATGAATGGGTGCTCTATCCCAATCCCGCGCAGGATTGGCTGAAGCTGCAGCACCCCGGAGTCGGGAACGATCTTGTGGTGAAGATGGAACTCTTCGACTTGGAAGGGCAGCGACTGCTGGAGAGCTTCGCCTTTAGCGCCGGGGGGCCCTTCGAGGCTGAACTGGATCTCGGTGATATCGCTCCCGGAGTTTACTTCCTGCGAGCCGAGGTGAGTCGTCATACCGAAGTGCAGTACAATTTCATCAAGTCCGTGGCGGTGCTGCGATGAAGCGATTGCTCACTCTGCTGTTGCTTCTTCTCGTGGCTCTTCCCATAGCGGCCATCGACGTGAAGCCTTTAGCTTACTCGCTGCTCATGCCTGGCATGGGCGAGTACAGCTTGGGATATAAAACCCGCGCCTATGCCCACTGGGCCGTGGAAGCGGGCGGTTGGTACGGCGTGGTGCATTATCGTAATGTGGGATTCGATCGACGCTATGAGTACGAAGCCTATGCCGATGTTCACTGGAGCGAGGGGCGTTGGCGTTCGGCCTGGAGCGAAGATTGGCTGGATCACGAAGACGCCTGGGATGAACTCTGCGCTTCCGCCGTGGCTTTCGACGAATCGCACATCACCTACGACGACAATGAAAACCCGGTGCATTACCTCGACACCCACTTTGCTCCCTACGATGAGGATCCCCAGCACTACTATGAAAACCTGGGGAAATACGACTGGTATCGCTGGGGATGGGACGACTATGATTGCGCCGACGACCATCTCAATCCGCGGCCGGGCGATCATCGCTACATTTACGGCAAGATGCGCAATTCAAGCGACGATGCCTTCAATACCGCGCACAACATTCTCACGGCCATGCTGCTGGCGCGAGTGGTGTCCCTGGTGGACACCTATATCATTCTGGTTCGATTGGACCACGGCAGTAGCGATCAGGCCATCCGCGACGGATGGCGCATGAGTTATCAAATAGAGGACCGGGGCGGTTTCCGCCTGGGCATGACAAGGAACTGGTGATGGGCGAGCACACACGAACCCTGTTGGCGATCCTCATTCTGATCATAGCGGGATCGGCTCTTGCGCTTCCGGCCGATTGGTCCCCCGAGCCCTACTTCGGACTCGACGGTTCCGTGGGCTATGACATTCGCGGCGAGCGAGATCGACCCGAGGCGCAGGGACGCCTGGGCATCGAGGAGAACACGGCGGGTTCCAAGGGCCTCATTTCCGCCCTGTGGCGCAGCGCCATTCTTCCCGGTTGGGGGCAGCGTTATCTGGGCGCGCCCACACGCGGCTGGGTGTTCATGAGTGCCGAGGCTGGGGTCTGGGGCACTTACTCAGTCTACAAGATCCAGGAAGGCAAACGACTGGACAATTCCATCGAGATGGCCGAGGTCTTCGCGGGCGTCAGCGGAAGTCACGATGACGCCTACTACAAAAACGTGGGGCAGCATCAGAATTGGCAGGATTTCAATCTGGATCTGCGCTGGGAAGCGCGTCGAGAATACGGATTCGGTACCGAAGCCTATTACGCCT
>JACNKJ010000014.1 GCA_014382085.1 bacterium | reverse complement strand
GCACCAACCCGTTTAATCCCGCGCTGGTGGCCCGCGTCTTCCTGCTCATTTCCTTCCCGGTGCAGATGACCACATGGGCGCGTCCGGACGGCCCGACTGTGGTGGACGCGGAAACCGGCGCTACACCATTAGGCGCCTTGAGCGAAGCCGTTGCTCTCGGCAAGCCCCTGGGCGATGTGGAACTCACGCCGCTCATGGATCTCTTCATCGGCGCCCGTGGCGGCAGCCTGGGCGAGGCCAGCGTGGTGGCGCTGCTCCTCGGCGGTCTCTTCCTACTTTGGAAGGGGCTCATCCGTTGGCAGATTCCCGTGGGCATGATCGCCACAGTGGCGCTGGTGACGGGCATCGCCCACCTCATCGCGCCGGAGAACAATGCGAGCCCTGTCTATCACGTGCTTTCGGGCGGGCTCTTCCTAGGAGCCTTCTTCATGGCCACCGACATGGTCACCAGCCCGGTCACGCGCAAGGGCATGCTCATCTTCGGTGTGGGTTGCGGCCTGCTCACGGCGGTCATTCGCCTTTGGGGCGGCTATCCCGAGGGCGTGAGCTTCGCCATCCTATTGATGAACGCCGCCACACCGCTCATCGACCGGGCCACCAAACCCAAGGTCTTCGGCGCTGCGCGGAAGATCTATGAGGAGGCGGCATGAAGGAAGCCATGAACCTTTCGCTCAGGCTGGCTCTCATCTGCGCCGTGGCCGCCCTGGCGCTCAGCCAGGTAGCCAGCTTCACCGCCGAGCCCATCGCCACGGCCGAGTACGCGGCCAAGATGGAAGCGGTGATCGCGGTGCTGCCCTACCACGACAACGATCCCGGCACCGACGCGGTGGAACTGGACCTCCGCACTTACTATCCGGCCATGAAGGACGGCGCCGTGGTGGGCTGGGCCTTCCGCGGTGTTACCCAGCTTGGCTACTCGGGCGAGATCGAAGTGATGATCGGCGTGGATGCATCGGGAGCCATCGAGGGCATGCGCATCCTGCGTCACGCGGAAACGCCGGGCCTGGGCGCCAACTACTCCGACGCGGATCTGCTGGCGGGCTTCTTCGGCGGCAAGACTCTCGCCGCCACCGACTGGCGCATGAGCAAGGATGGCGGCGACATCGACGCGGTCACCGGTGCTACGGTTACCGGGCGCGCCCTGGCCGATGCGGTGCAAAATGCCCTGAAGCAATTCGCGGATGATCTGCCGCGCCTCGCGACCTCCGGGGAGGTGGACGCATGAGTCTCATGGGAGATTTTAGCAAAGGCATTTGGAAAGAGAATCCGGTCTTCCGCCTGGTCCTGGGCATGTGCCCGGTGCTGGCCGTGACCACCTCGGTGGAAAACGGTCTGGGCATGGGCCTGGCCTCCACCTTCGTGCTCCTCATGAGCAACCTCATGGTGTCGCTGCTGCGCAATTTCATTCCCAAAAAAGTGCGCATTCCGGCCTACATCGTGGTCATCGCCAGCTTCGTCACGGTGGTGGATCTGGTCATGCACGGCTTTTTCTACGAACTGCACAAGAGCCTGGGACTCTTCATCCCGCTCATCGTGGTGAACTGCATCATCCTCGGCCGCGCCGAGGCCTTCGCCAGTCGCAACGGCGTCATGCGTTCCCTGGCTGATGGACTGGGCATGGGCATCGGCTTCACGCTCAGCCTCATGATTCTCGGCGGACTGCGCGAGATATTAGGCTCGGGCACCCTGCTCGGCTGGCCCATCATGGGACCGAGCTTCCCGCCCTTCCTGGTGATGATCCTGCCCCCCGGCGCATTCCTGGGCCTGGGCTTCCTGCTCGCCGGTATGAACAAGCTCGAGGAACGTCGCGCCATTCGTGCAGGCGAGACCTACGAGCCCCCGCGGGAAATGGATTGCGGGAACTGCGTGCTCTGCAAGATGGATGTAGACCGATAACCGCCAGAAATTGTACCCGGGTACAGTCTCGCCCCGGCCATTCAGGCCGGGGTATTGATTTTTCTGTGGCGTAAATTATCTTGGAAATCTCTAGATTTAGTTCACGCCCCCAAAGGAGCCCACTTTGTTCGTCATGATGAACCGTATGACCGTGCCCGATTCCCATCGTGAAAAGTTCGAGAAGTACTTCGGCACCCGAGCCATGGCCGTGGATCGTCGCCCCGGATTCATTCGGGCCGAGATTTTGAAGTCTACCGTGGAGAACGAGTACATCGTCGTAACGCACTGGGACAAAGAAGAGTCCTTCAAGGGATGGGTGGACAGCCCCGAGTTCCGCGAGGGTCACAAGCGCGTGGGCGAGTTCCGCGACGCTGACGGAAACATGCTGATCACGTCCAAGGTGGAGAAGTATGAAGTCATCGCCGAGTGAGGAGCCCGCACGGGGCGGTTTCATGGGCCGACACTTCCGGCGCATCAGCGATAAGATGCGTTACTACTTCAAGCGCTATGGTTGGAAGGTGGGAGCGGCGATCTTCCTGTACTACTTGGTGCGCGACACCATTCTCTACATCATCCTACCCATTCTCATCGCGAAGGAAATCGCCGGCGGCTAGCAGCCGTCTTCGAGCAGGTAGCTGTCGATGTAGTCGGGCAAGAGTTCGAAGCGCCCCTTCAGGCCCGGTGTGATCCACACCGTCGGCTTCTCGCCATCTTCGCCCGGAATCACCAGCACCGCGTCCACATCGGGGTAGGCATCGTTCAGCAATTCCTTGGCACCAGCGGGACCAAGCACGAAGAGCGCGGTGGATAGCCCATCGGCCAGGGCCGCATCCTTGCAGATGGCGGTAGCGCTGAGCAAGCCCTCGGCAGGGCGACCTGTGGCCGGGTTCATGATGTGTCCGTAGCGCCGTCCATCGATTTCCACGAAGCGTTCATAGCTGCCGCTGGTGGCCACCGATTCATCACGCAATTCGACCTTGGCGAAGATCTGATCTTTGCGCAGGGGATCCTTGATGCCCACGCTCCAGGCCTCTTTGCCAAGCGGCGCGCCCATGCAGGCCATGTTTCCGCCCAGATCCACCAGCGCGTTGGTGAAACCTAGTTCGCGCAGGGCCGCCTCGCACTTCTTCACGGCGAAGCCCTTGGCGATTCCGCCCAGGTCGAAGGCTGTGGCGTCGGCCTGCTTGGTCAGCTTGCCCCAGGCGTCATCCAGGTAGAAACGGCCCATGCTTTTTCGAGCGCCGGCAATTTCCATGGGGGAGGGCAGGCGTCCTTCCCGGCGATAGAAGCCCCAAAGGCGCATGAGGGGTTCGGCGGTCACGTCGAAAGCTCCGGCGCTGCGATCATTGAGGCGGATGGATAGATGCAGACAGTCGACCATCCAGGGCGATAGCGTAAAAGCTGAATCGGCGGGCGCTCGATTGAGCCGCGAGATCTCCGAGTCGGCGCTCCAGGTACTCATGAGCGTGTTCACCGAATCGAAGACGGCGGCCACCTGGTCGAAGGCCTCGCCGGCGAGATCGCGATCATCGCTAATGATGCGGCAGGCCGCCTCGGTACCCATGACCGCGTAGTCGCGCCGATGTTCCTTCTCGCCTGGCGTGCAGGCCATGAGCGAGGTGAGCATAACGGCCGTGACTAATCGTCCCATTGCCAGTCCAGGGGATCGTGGGGCAGAGGTTTGAAAACGCAGTTGTCGGTGTCGGCCCAGCCGTTGATATGAGGCGGTCCATCTTTCTCGTCGAAGATAGTCAGATTCACAGGATCGGATCCCACGGGTGTGATGCCCCAGTAGTTGTCGTTAACGCCCAGGGTGTCCGGCGCGAGTATGTTCTCGAAGACGATGTTGATCGCTTCTTCGCCGATGCCGCCATTGTCGAAGAGGTTCGAACCTGAGACCCTCGGTGAGGTTCCTTCGATGTGATCGTAATCCCAATAGTGACCGGGTAGGGTGGCGTCGCGCAGAAGTATGCCGCGACCGTTATTGGAAATCAGGCAGCCGAAAATCTCGGCCGCGCTGTTGCCCACGATCTCGATGCCCGCATCCTGGCAATCTTCGAAAATGCAGTGGCTTACCTGTGGGCTCGCATCCACCAGCATCAGGCCGCTACCGGCCGCGTTGCTCACATAGACCTTCTCGAAGCGGGCTTCCGTACCTGAATCTTCAATGGTGACCTGCCCGATGATGGAGCAACGGTCGGCGGCCGCACCGAAGAGCATGACGTCGGGCGGCAGGGTGAAGCTTTCTGTGTAGCGGCCGGGAGCCACGCGAATGGTATCCCAGGTTGCAGCGACGGCGATGGCGGCTGAAATGCTCGCGTAATCCCCTGGTACGGCTAGGTTTTCGTAGCTCACTTCGGGTTCGGGCTCATAGGGGTCGTCCAGGCTGCAGCCGGCCAGGACGAGAATCAGAGCCACCAGTACCAGGTGACGAATCGCTTTCATGGGATTCCTTTCGAATGGAGGCCCGGGAATTGTAGTGTCTGGCCGCCCTCGTATCCAGCGGAAATCGTGACCTTGCAAGACTTTGTGGGCTTGCCGCGGAGAGAAGATCCTGCTAAGGTATTGAACTGTTAAAATACTTTACTGGCTGGAGGCCCCATGATCGGCCAGATCTTCCAATCCCGTTATCGCGTAGAGGCAGCCCTGGCCGAGGGCCGGGCCTGGCAGTCCTGGATGGTGCGCGACATCATCAACAATCGCCCCAGCCTGCTCTTTACCTATCCAGCAGACCCCGAAGGTCGCATGCTGGATCGCCGCAGCGTGGCCTGGCGACTGTCTCGCTATCGCGAAGTGCTTGGCGAGCGAATTCCTCAGACACGATTGGGCCGTGAGGGTGGCAGCTTGACCCTGCTCTGCGAAATTCCCAACGGCGCCACGGCCTTGAGACCCGGCGACGAGAAGGCGACTCATTTCAGGGAAATCCTGGCGCAGGACAGGCAGGCCTGCAAGGAAGACAGCATTGCTCCGCCGCGGCCCGACCGGCGCATGATCTGGCGCGACTCATCCGGCGCTCCCCTCTACTTGTCACCGTCCATGCTGGTGGATCCCGTTGGTGGCGAGACCTTGACCGAGCCTTTGACTTCGGACGCCGAGCTCAGCTATCAGCCACCGGAGCCGCCGGCGGAGATCACGCCTCAACTTTTCGAGCTCATGGATCGTTGGAAGTCCGGAGAATCATCCATTCTGACCCTGCATTGCGGTCGGCCGGGCGGCCTGTCCCAGTGGCGCGATTCCCTGGAAGCCTGGTTTCGTCATCCTACGGGAAACAAGCAAATGGATGCCGCCCTACCCTTGCATCTGCTTGAAGACATGAGCCGACCCTCCAC
>JACNKJ010000357.1 GCA_014382085.1 bacterium | reverse complement strand
CCACCTGGACTGGTGGAACGGATTCAATCAGCACAACAACGACGACATGGATCCGCCCTCGGGTTCGGGGCTGGAAGTGCACCGCGGCGGTGATTATCGCGTGTCGGCGGCCTACCTGTCGCGGCAGGAGGGCGCGGCGCCCGCTATCGATGCGCCCCTCTACGATGAACCGCCCCTACGCTGGGATGCCAGCTACCACTACTACTCGCCGAGGGAGATCATCTGGCTGGATCGCGGTGAGAGCATGGAGCGCATGGACATCATCAAGCAGGCCATCATGGACCATGGCGTGCTCGGTACCTGCATGGCCTACAACAGCGGCTTCATTCAAAACCATGTGCACTATCAGCCGCCGGAAAGCCCGGTGCTGCCCAACCACGCTATTTCAATTGTGGGCTGGGACGACGCGAAGGAATCTCACGCGCCGCTGCCTGGTGCATGGATCGTGAAGAACAGCTGGGGCGAAGACTGGGGCGTCGGCGGCTACTTCTGGATTTCCTACTACGACAAGTTCAGTTGCATCGAGCCACAGATGGGCGCCATCTCCTTCAGGCAGGTGGAAGCCACCCAGTACGACAAGGCCTACTATCACGACTACCACGGCTGGCGCGACGAGATGGAAGATTGCAGCGAGGCCTTCAACGCTTTCACATCCACCGGCGTGCACCTTCTCAAGGCGGTCAGCTTCTATAGCGCCGCCGACAGCGTGGACTTCACGCTTCGCGTTTTTCGCGATTTCGACGGTCTCTCGCTCTCGAATGAATGGGCCAGCGTGTCCGGTTTCGCCGAGTACACGGGTTTCCGCATCATCGACCTACCCACTCCTGTGCCACTGGGACCTGACGACAACTTCTACCTCTACCTGCAGCTCTCAGACGGCGGGCAGCCCTACGACCGCACCAGCGACATTCCCGTGCTGCTCGGCGCCAGCTCGCGCACCATTGTGGAGAGCAGCGCGTCGGCCGGTGAAAGTTTTTGGCTCGACGGCGGCATCTGGCGCGACCTTCAGGAGTATCAGGACGACCCCTGGACCGGCACGGCCAACTTTTGCATCAAGGGCTTGGTGGACGAATATCCCACGGGTCTCGACCTACCTGCCACACCCCGGCGCTTCCAAGGCATATACCCTTCGCCAGCCACTGAGCGTAGCGCACTTCGCTTCAGCTTGAACGAAAGCCAGCGGCTGCGCCTGAGCATCTACGATATTCAGGGACGCCGCGTGATCGAGCTGGCCGAAGGCGAGTTCCCCGCCGGTGCGAGAGAGATCAATTGGGATTTGCGGGATGAAAGCGGAAGGCAAGTACCGGCCGGACTTTACTTGGCCCGACTGGAAGGACGCGGCTGGAGCGAGAACGCGAAGCTGATGATCCTGCGCTAAAAAAGCGAGTCGGAGGCGCTTCCCCGCCTCCGACTCAGCCGCCTTTGCAGACGACTATTCCGTTTCCAATAATTTTCCGAGCAATTTCGACAAGTCGGCGCGCTCCAGCTGGCGATCGAGTACATCGATCATGCCCGCCTGAACACAACTTTTCTTCAGGGATGTTGTCGCACCTTCGCAAAGCCCCACGATCAGGCTTGCACCGGAACCCTTTTCCTTTTCGATCATGCGGCCCGCGCTTCGCAGGGCTTTCTCGCGATCCGCATCGCAATCCAGAAGCACGGCATCGAATAGGCCGAAACGCATCAGCTCTTCTCCGCGGTGGTAGCTGCCCGTGTCTTCCACATCGCAATGCTCGTGTTCCAAGGTTGATCGTAGATTGGAACGCGATTCGGACCCTCCGCCCACAAGGAGGATGCGTTGGCGTGTGACCCGGTCAGTGCTCATCATCTCAAGCGATTCCTCCGCAACAGCTCTCAGGGGATCGCGGCTCGGCAGGGGCAATTCGAAGCAAACAACTGTACCCTGGCCCGTTTCGCTTTCGACCTTCAGGCTTCCACCCATTCGAAGCACAAGCTTCTGCGACGTGGGCAACCCTCCTGCATAGCCCTTGCCGTGCTCGTGATCCAAAATATGTGCCATACGCGAATTTTTGATTCCCTGCCCGCTATCACGCACAAGGATTCTTATGAGATCGCTATTTGTGTCGCTGCGATCTACTTCAAGCCGCACCCAACCCTCATCGGTATACCTCACGGCGTTTCCGAGCAGGTTGAGAAGCACCTGACGTAAACGAATGCGATCTCCATGCACACGCCGGGGAAGACGGCTCGCGCAATCCAATTCGAGCTCCAGGTTTTTCTGTCCGGCACGCGTACGCAGCAGGTCGATAACCTCACTAAAAAGCGCTTCCAGGTTGAAAGGATGTGAGTCCAACTTCTGGTCTTTCACATCCGTATCGGAAATTCGCATGAGGTCGCCCAAGACTCCGGCCAATGATTTGGCCGAACTGAAGGCGTCCTGAAGTTCATCGCGCACCAGATCGGGAGCTTCACCTTGGAGGCGCTGACCGATCAAATTGATGGCACCGTCCAGCGGCATGCTCAGTTCCTGATTCAGCTGCGCCACATTGATGTTCTGCTTGGGATTCGCTTCCGAGCTATGCTTCTTGCGGCGTGATACTTGATCCCGGATGTCTACGAGGTTCCGAGTTTTCTCTTCAAGCAGGTCCAGGATTTGGTTCCGGCTTTCCAGGCGAGCTTCGCGAATGGCGGAGATATTTTCGTAGGTGCCGAGCACACCCACCACCGTTCCTGAACTGTCATACAAAGGTATTTTGCTCGAGCGCAGCCATGCTTCCCGGCCACCCGGCGCTGAAACCTGCACCTCTCGATCGAAGAAACCCTCGCCGCTTTCCATGCATTCAAAATCTTCGCCACGATAGTATTCGGCCTTCGCTCCCCAGATCATATCGAAATCGGTGAGTCCGACAACTTCGTCGGGACAGCTCTTGCCGGCGTCCTTGGCGAATTGGTGATTGCATCCCAAATAGCGGGAATCGCAGTCTTTCCAGAAGACGCTCAAAGGAATCGAATCTAGAATTATCTGAAGACTGCGGTGAGCTTCCTTGCGTATGCGCTCACTTAGCACTCGATCGGTAACGTCTCGCGCAACGCCCACGATGCCTGTGACAAGTTCGTCTTCCAGCACGGGTTCTTCATCCACTTCCAGGGTCATGCGCGTTCCGTTTTTGTGATAGATCTCCACAAGATAGGGATCGCTTTTTTCGCCCGTGCGCAAAGTCCGCTCGGTGGCCTGCACCACCCAATCGTTGTCGGGATGATCGGTGAGGTAACGGCAGTAATGCTGGCTCCACTCTTCGAGACTGTATCCCGTAATGCGCTCCACAGAAGGTGAAAGGTAATGGAAAACACCCGTCTCGTCGTGGCGATAGGCGAACTCGCTGGTCTTGTCGAGCACCAGTTCCCGCTCTTCGATGAGTTTGCGCGTTTCCTCGGCCTGGTGATCCAATCGCTCCTCAAATTCTTTGCGCGCCCGTTTGAGTTCACCACTCAAATGCGCCAAGCGAGTAACGTCTTCACGGAGTTCGATGGCGGAAGTAAGCTCTCCATTCTCCAAAATGGGGATCCCCCTTACGCGCCAGCTGCGGCCTCGCCCATCGACCAGAACGTTTTCCTCAACCTGCCCCGTTTCAAGTGATCGCGATACGGGACATTGTTTGCAATTGCCTTGGGCCCCGCTCCAACGCTGTTCACAATCCTGACTCTGGACACTTTCTAAATCTTCACCAATAGCCTCCAGGAAGGCGCGGTTGGCCCACTCCAGACGTCCGTCCTTAGCCCGAATCAAGGCAACGCCCTCAACAATGGAGTCGAACAGAAAGGCAAGGGCATGGTTGTCACTCAAGGCACTGAGCGCTTCACCCAGGTTTTCAAGATCGGGTGACGGTGGAGCAAGTGGGGCTGCGCTCGCCTTGTCCCTTACTTTCAAGGTTTCCAATTCCGTGCTGATTTTGAGCTTCTCGGACATGAGGACCATCCTAGATTGGACATCGCTCCGCGGGAGCAGACCGCGGCCGACCTATCAAAGCAAGTTCCGTCCCAGAGCAATTGGATTCCAATGCGCGGAATCGCTTCCTCATGCTTCCTAGAAATTTCTCAGAAGCCCGGGTTCCACCCATATTTGTTTCGGAATGAGCGAAATTTATGGCAATTGCCGCCCATCCCGGGGAAAATCCGCCCCCAACCCGGAGGCAATATGGAGCTTTGGCACCTTCCCCTTCTATTCCTGGGCGGTCTCGCCTGTGGCATCATCAACGCCATGGCCGGCGGCGGCTCGTTCGTCACCTTGCCTCTGCTCCTTTGGATGGGCCTGCCTCCCCAAGTGGCCAACGCCACCAATCGCGTGGCCATCCTTCTGCAGACCGGCGCGGGCATCGCCACCTATCACCAAGCTGGCGTGAGACCCTGGCGGAAGTTGCCACCGGTGGCATTGCCTACGGCGGCGGGTGCACTGTTGGGTGCATGGTTGGCGGCGCATCTCGATCCTGACAGTTTTCGCAAGGCCATGGCCGTGCTCTTCCTTTTCATGGCGGCCACCGTTTTCTTCAAACCCACCCGCTGGGCCATGCCCTCGGGCGAGGAACGATTCAAGCCCTACCACTACGTGATCTTCTTCTTCCTGGGCATTTATGGAGGATTCCTTCAGGCGGGCCTCGGCATTCTACTCACGGCCATGTTCGTGCTCGTGGCTGGCTTCGACGTGGTGCGCGGCAACGCCATGAAATTCGGCCTGGCCTTCATCTTCACCGGCGTTTCCCTATTGCTCTTCAGCCAAGCTGGACTCGTTCGCTGGATGACCGGGTTGGCCCTGGCGGCGGGAACCATCACGGGAGGAATTATCGGCGCCAAACTGGTGATCGCCCGCGGAGCCACCTGGGTGCGATTCTTCGTGGTGGGATCAGCTCTGGCCGCCGTGGCAAAGCTGCTCTTCCAACCTTAGCTCTAGCTATAGAGTTAGCAATAACTTAGCTTGACTTCGCGCTGTTTCTGCCTTGCTATGGCTATTGCTAAGGCCATGGTTATTCGCTATTCTGCCGCCTTATCCCTCAATCTTTCTGGAAGGTGTCATGTCCTCTTCGCCCTATGCCTACCGCAAGGAATCCTTCTGGCTTCGCGCCGGACTCTGGGTTCTGGCCGTCGTTCTCATGATGCTGGCGGTCACCTACCCACGACACACCCGACCCCCTTATCCGCGCAAGGGCGTGATCGAAGCTCAGGGTCAGAGCTACGCCTATGGACTCATTCGTAGCGATTGGTCCGCTGCCCGCACTGC
>JACNKJ010000157.1 GCA_014382085.1 bacterium | reverse complement strand
TGGCCCATGCTGCATGAGGTGAAACTACTTGCCAATGAAAAGGTGAAGCGATAACATTTGTCTTCCCTCCAAGGGACATCTCAGATAGACAAGTAACTGAATACAATTCAAGGAGTTACATGGGACGCTCTGTGGCTGTCGTCTGCCCCAAAGGTGGGGTGGGCAAAACGACGGTAGCGGTAAATCTCGCTGCCGCTCTCGCCGACAAGGGATTCAAATGTCTCGTCGTCGGTGTGGACCCTCAGTGTGGTGTGATCAGCAGCTTCGGTCAGGAGCGCTTCTCGGTTGATTTTGGACTGCTTGATTTTTTCGATCCTGACGGCAGTCCGGCCAGGAGCATACATCCAACCGGTATCAACAATCTCGACTTTATCACGAGCAATGTATGGAGTCGCGATGAAGAAGAGCAGCTTCTAACATGGGCGGCCATCTCTCCGGAGAGCCTTGCAGAAGGCCTGGCCCCCGTGAAGCGCGAATACGATTTCATCATGCTCGACTGTCCTCCGAACCTGGGACCGCTCACAACTTCAGCCCTCATGGCAGCCGATTCACTTGTGGTGCCCTTGCAGGTTGAGGAGCTGGCCTTCCAGGCTCTACCTCGTCTCTTCGATGCCATGGATGAAATGCGCGAGGGCGATCAGCCCTTGCCCGAACTCGCCGGAATCGTGCTGAACCAGGTCGACCTGCGCACCCGCATGGCCAACTCGGTTGCCCAGCGCGTGCGGGAAGCCTATCCGGGCAAGGTTTTTGAGACGCAGGTGCCTCGCAGTATTCGTCTGGCCGAAGTGGCCCAGCGTGGAAAGCCCGTGAACATGTTTAATCGGGCCGGTGTGGCCTCACAAGCATTCGCCGCCTTGGCTGATGAGTTACTCGCCAGCATAATCACGGAGAAGCGTCCCGAGGAACGCCGCGCGGCACCCATGGACGACTTCCGGGAAAATGCGTTCACCGAAGCCATTTCCACCGTCAGTAAACCTTCGCCGATACTTACCGCGACGGGCGAGATTCTCCTCAACGAGGACGAATCCGATGGAAACGGCAAAAGCAAGAATGGCGAGGACGAGATTATCTCACTCGATGAAGTCGACGAGAACAACTCGGATACTTGCCGCGTGACCAGACCTAACCTTGATGAATACGATGGCGGCATTGAAGAGGGATGGCATTAGGACTGGGAACTGAGAACTAGGAACTGAGAACTAAGAGCCCTCCCCAGCCCGGGGAGGGCTCTTAGTTCTCAGTTCCTAGTTCTCAGTTCTTAGTTCTTTGCATTCCCGCTCGTTTTATGGTAATTGTTAAGCACTTGTCGCTGCTGAATTTGTGCAATATCGAAGAAGCTGGGCTAAGTCTGGCTATCTTGACAGTTAGCGATGATTGCCATACTTTGACCGGACGCGCGGAATTCAGGTCGCTTTCTCCTGAATGCTTCCCGCCGGTCCCGAGCGCCTTCTCCACGGAAAGCCAGCTTTGACGGAGGCCCCATGAGCAAGATTCTCGAAGAAGCCATCACAGTCGTATCTCCCGAGCACTGCAAAGGTTGCGGCCTCTGTGTCATATCCTGCCCCCAGGACGTGCTCTTCCAGATCGACGGTTTCAACTCCAAGGGATACCACCCCGCCGATTACACGGGCGAGGGCTGCACCGGATGCGGCATGTGCTTCTACGCCTGCCCCGAGCCCGCCGCCATTACTGTTTACAAGAAGGGCGCCGAGCACGACGCCGCCTGAGGAGATCCATGGCCAAGGAATTGATCAAAGGCAACGAGGCAGTGGTGAAGGCCGCCCTTCTCGCCGGATGCCAATCCTTCTACGGTTACCCCATCACGCCGGCCAGTGAGATCGCCCACGCGGGAGCCCTGTTCTTCCCGCGACTGGGACGCACCTTCCTTCAGGCCGAGAGCGAAATCGCTTCCATCAACATGGTCTACGGTGCCGCCGCTGCGGGCGAGCGCACCATGACCGCGTCTTCCTCGCCGGGCATCAGCTTGAAACAGGAAGGCATGAGCTATCTGGCGGGTGCGGAATTGCCCTGTCTCATCGTCGACGTCATGCGCGGCGGACCGGGACTGGGGAACATCGCCCCCGAGCAGAGCGACTACAACCAGATCGTCAAGGGCGGCGGCCACGGAAGCTATGAACTCATCGTCCTAGCACCCAACAGCGCGCAGGAAATGGCCGACTTCACTCGCCTAGCTTTCGACCTGGCCGACAAGTGGCGCAACCCCGTGGTGCTGCTCACCGACGGCTACATCGGTCAAATGATGGAGCCCGTTGAATTCGGCGAATCCGTGGGCAAACTGCCACGCAAGGAATGGTCCCTCACCGAGGGATTCAATATGGATGAAAACCTTGTCAGCTCTATCTTCCTGGACACCGACGAGCTCGAGGCGCACAACGCCCACCTCCAGGCCAAGTATCGCAAGATCGAGGCGGAGGAGATTCGTTACGAAGCCTACCAGTGCGACGATGCGGAACTGGTGCTCATGGGCTTCGGCATCGTCAGCCGCATTCTGCGTTCCGTAGTGGATCGCGCGCGCGATGAGGGATTGAAGATCGGCCTGCTTCGACCGAAAACTCTCTGGCCCTTCCCCAAAGATGCCATCCGCGAAGTGGCGGGGACCGCGAACAAGATCCTCACGGTGGAACTGAATTTCGGACAAATGGTCGACGACGTTCGCCTGGCCTTGAACGGTTCCATCCCGGTGGAATTCTACGGACGCCAGGGCGGCAACGTGCCTACGGTCGAGGAAGTCTACGAAGTCGCCAAAACTCATCTCAGCGCCGCCGCTGATGTAAGCGCTTAGGAGGAAGCCATGCCCAAGAAGCTGGTTCTGGAACGTCCCAAGGGCTTCTACGAAAAGTTCGAGCGCAAGCCGGGCGACAAGAGCAATACGCACTATTGCCCCGGTTGCGGACACGGGGTCATTCACAAGCTCATCGCCGAGGCCATCGAAGATCTGGGCATCCAGGATCGGGTGATCATGGTGAGCCCCGTGGGATGCTCGGTCTTCGTCTACTACTACTTCAAGACGGGAAACATCCAAGTCGCCCACGGTCGTGCACCTGCCGTGGCCACAGCGCTCAAACGCGCCAATCCCAAGGCCATTGTTGTAAGCTATCAAGGCGATGGAGACCTGGCGGCCATCGGCGGAAACAACATCCTGCAGGCGGCCAATCGCGGGGAGCACATCACAGTCTTCTTCGTGAACAACGCCATCTACGGCATGACCGGCGGACAGATGGCCCCCACCACCTTGCCGGGCATGAAGACCACCACCACACCTTATGGGCGCGATGAAGACAACGAAGGCCCGCCCATGAAGGTGAGCGAACTGCTGGCCACTCTCGACGGCCCCACCTACATCGAGCGCACGGCGGTCTGGGACAACAAGAGCATCGCCAAAACGCGCATGGCCATCCGCAAAGCGCTTCAGTGCCAAATGGATGGCAAGGGATTCTCAATGGTCGAGACCCTGGCAGCCTGTCCTTCCGGCTGGAAGGTGGATCCCAAGAATCAGTACGAGTGGATGCTCGAGAACATGCAGCCCTTCTTCCCCTTGGGTGTGAAGAAGGACATTCGCGATGAGCGGGAAAGCTGGCACCGGACACCCCGCGACAATAGCGCCGAGGAAGTCAGCGAGGCCTTGGACCTCAACGTCCCCGACCCCAAGCTCTTCCCCAGCGAGTACAAAAAGGACAGCTACAGAAATCCGAGCATCAAGCTGGCCGGATTCGGTGGGCAGGGCATCCTGTCGGCGGGCGCCATGCTGGCCAACTCCGCCATGGAGCAGGGTTACCACAGCAGTTGGATTCCCAGCTACGGACCCGAGATGCGTGGAGGCACGGCTTACTGCTTCGTGAACATTAGCGATCAGGAAATCGGCAGCCCCACCGTGAGCCATCCCGATGTGCTCATGGCCTTCAACCGTCCGAGTCTGGAGAAATTCGAAGCGGATGTAAAAACCGGCGGACTGCTCATGTACGACTCCACCATCATCGACGTGGAGCCCACGAGAACGGATATCGAAGTGCTCGCCGTGCCGGCCACCAAGATCGCCGACGGATTGGGAAACACGCGCATGGCCAACACGGTCATGACCGGCGCCTATCTGGCGCAGACGGGCATCTTGAGTCGCGAGGCCATGGAGCAAACCATTCCCAAGGCTCTCAAGCGCAAGAATCTCGTCGACGCGAACTACCTGGCCCTCAAGGCCGGGATGGAGTTCGTGGAAAATCAATAGCTTCCGCAAAAGCTACGACCAACAACCCTCCTCCGATTTCGGGGGAGGGTGTTCTTTTGTGTTCAAGTTCATGTCCAAGTTCAAGTTTCTTCCTTGAGCAACTGTCCCATGCAGATTAACTTGACCTGGCTATCCTGTTTCCGTGAAAGGAGCTCCCATGCTGCCCGGACAGTTCCCGAGCAATCTCATTTTCGCGCTGGTGCTCGCCGGCACCATCGTATTCTTCGTCATGACGGTGCGGCGCCTGGTGCGCATCCTTCAGATCGGCAAGGGCGCGGAGGAGCAAAATCGTTTCACGGACTGGGGTCCCCGCATTGGGGGCATCTTCAAATTCTTCTTCGGACAGGGCCGTGTGATCGCCGAGCGCGACGGCATCGGCCACTTCTTCATTTTCTGGGGCTTCATCATTCTGAGCTTGGCCACCCTGGAAACCTTCATACGAGGTTTCGCACCCCACTTCAGCTATGTGCAGATCATCGGCGCGTCCGGCTACGCCGCCTTCGGCGCGCTACTCGACCTCTTCGGCCTAGCCGTGGTGCTCGCCATCTTCGTGAGTTACTTTCGCCGATTGGTGCTCAAGCCCCGTCGCCTTGAAACCGACGACACCCATGCACCCAAAGAAGCCCTCTTCATTCTCACACTGATATTGGGACTGGTCGTTTTCATGTGGCTGGCCCGGGGCGCGGAGGCGAATCTCGCCGGCGACGCCGAGGCCGTAAAGTGGTCGCCCATTTCCAAGTTCTTCCGAAGCTTCGCCGGCGGCGGCGAGATTCACGTGCTCATCTACTGGTGGGTGCATACCCTGGCCATTCTCTTTTTTATGGCCTTTATCCCGCTGTCCAAGCATCTGCACATTCTCATGGCGGGACCGAACATTCTCTTCCAGCGTTTCGGGCCACGGGCGGTGCTTAGCAAGATCGATTTCGCCGACGAGACCGCCACCAAGTTCGGCAAGGACGAACTAGCCGACTTCAGTTGGAAGCAAATTCTCGATCACTACGCCTGCACCGAATGCGGCAGATGCCAGGATCATTGTCCGGCCTACACCACCGACAAACCCTTGACTCCCTACGGGCTCATCCATCACGCAAAAGCTCACGCCATCGGCAAGGGCTCGGCAATCTTGGCGGCCGGTGGAGAACTCGGCGAAGACGCACCCGAGGAAGCGAAACGCGCCCTCATCGGTGACGTCATCAGCACCGACGCACTCTGGGCCTGTACCACTTGCGGAGCCTGCGAGCAGGCCTGTCCCGTTTTCATCGAACACATTGAAAAGATCGTGGATCTTCGCCGCAACCTTGTGATGATGCAGTCCAGCTTCCCCACCGAAGCGCAGGTGAGCCTTCGGAACCTGGAGACCAATCACAATCCTTGGCAGATTCCTTACACGGACCGCGCCAAGTGGGCCGATGGCCTAGATATTCCGACTCTGGCCGAGAAGCCCGATACGGAACTGCTCTTCTGGGTGGGCTGCCTGGGCAGTTTCGACGAGCGTAGCCAGAAGATCACCAAAGCCTTTGCCAGTCTCATGAAGAAGGCGGGTGTGGAATTCGCCATTCTGGGACAGGAAGAAAAGTGCTGCGGCGATCCGGCGCGGCGCATCGGCAACGAGTATCTGGGCGCCATGCAGGTGGAGGCCAACGTCGTCGTCATGAACGGCTACAATGTGAAGAAGATCGTCACGGCCTGCCCACACTGCTTCAACTCAGTCGCCCACGGGTATCCCGGTTTTGGGGGCGACGACGAGGTCGGGCACCCCGCCGACTTCCTCAACGAGTTCCTATCCGCGGGCAAGCTCAAACCCACGACTGAGCAAGCTGGCAAGGTCACCTACCACGACTCCTGCTACCTGGGCCGCCACAACGACATCTACGACACGCCTCGCGAAGCTCTCAAGGCAGTGCCCGGTGTCGACCTGGTGGAGATGCCCCGTAATCGCGAGAACGGTTTCTGCTGCGGCGCCGGCGGCGGACGCATGTGGATGGAAGAGACCCTGGGCAGTCGTATTAACATCAACCGCGCTGAAGAAGCGGTGGAAACGGGCGCAAACACCGTGGCCGTGGCCTGCCCCTTCTGCGTGACCATGATGAGCGACGGCTTCAAGGATATCAACCGCGAGGACATGAAGGCCTTGGATATCGCCGAGATTCTCGACGCCAGCTGCTGATTCCAAGCAAAGAAAAAGACCGGTCCTCCTGCAGAGGGCCGGTCTTTTCGTGCAAACCAGAGTCCTATTTACTCGGCAGCTTCAGTCGCCAGATCATTTCCGTGAGCGGCACGGGATAGGGAATCCTGCATCGCCATCCTCTAAACTCAACGCCTGACAAACCGCTGCGTTCGAGAACGTACTCCACGGTCGAACGATGCCCCGGAACTCCGGAAATTTCATAGCCCCCGGGACCTTCAGGAATTTGTTCAATAGATGCAGCCAGATCGATGGCGCTGTAATGCTTCATGGGATCGGCACCCGGTCTGGTCGGTCCGCCGCCAGGGGGCGTAATGCGAAAGAGCAATTGAGGAATTGCGCCCTGGTAAAGCTCTTCGGCGATGAAAATTTCTCGAACGAGGGCCCGGCTCGGAATATGCAGCATGTAGCCACGTTCGGGGAGTATGTCGCCAGATGGCACTTTTTCCCACCCATTGTGAATGCGAAAAGCTGAACAGACCTGACTGGGGGCATCCACATCGGGATTCCCTGGCAAGACGAAAGTGGTGAGGTGCCCCTCTTCCACAACTTCCAAACTCGGAATCGGCTTGCTACTGAATTTTGAAAGGATGAAATCGTCCGCCGAAACATTGCCCCGACCGCCATCGATGCTCCCCATCCAGGTGCTTCCATCATGGGGTGATTCCTCGGGTGGTGCATAAACACTGAGTAAGGCCATGGGCATATTCGGCTTGAGTCGAGTGAGGCTCAGACGCCGATGAATCTCAACGCCATCCACATACTTGCCGTCTTCCGAAGGCACCAGGAAGAGACTGCTGAGCAAGGTTTCGCTGTAGTGTCCCAAGAGAAAGGACATGGATTTGAAGGAAGCCTGCCTCGCCGAGTGCTCACGCTTTTCGCGAACGAGGCGAGATGTTTCCGACAACCATGCGTCGATGCCGTCGCGTCCACCGGGAGTGATATCGATGAGTTCTTGATACTCATCAGCCGCGGCAAGCAGATTCGCTACGAGCTTCTTGTCCACCGAACTTCTCGCGCGATCGGCCAATATTCGCAGCCCCGATGGCGAGGGCAGCATGTGCATGAACTCCACATCCGACCCTGAACGGATACAACGAACGATGCGGCTGGCCAAACTCTTGTCCAGGCCGATGGCCCTAACAAGGCGTGTGGGGCGAGGTGGATCGCCGCTGAGCTTGAGAGAGATTTCTGTGAGTGTCTCCCTCAAACTCGCCGCGCAAGTTTCGATACTCGTCGACAGAGTCGCCGCATTCGATTTTCCCGTGGGCTTAACCAACTCAATCACCCTTCTTCACGGGCTCGGAAACTCCGCCTACCTTAGTACCATAAGCTTCTGTGTGTCGACTCTATTTCCCGCACTAGCCTTGGCGAAGTAAACGCCTGAACGAACTGGGCGACCCTGGGAATCAAGGCCGTCCCAAAGCAATTGCCTGTCTCCGGCAGCAGCGGAACCTGCGTGCAGATTTCGCACCAGGCGCCCCTGGACATCGTAAATGTCCATACGAAGGTCGGCGGTGGCGGGAAGACTGAAGGACAGCGTGGTGTTGCTGCGGAATGGATTCTTGGAAACACGCAAATTGAGGCCCTGAGATTCATCGGCCCACTCGGGCACGGCAGTGAAGACGTCGGTGTGGATCAAGAAGGTTTTCGCCGTGAAAGGCGCGACATTGATGAGGCCGCTGCCCATCAGCACCCTACCGTTATCGGAGATGCCCGAGAGCGTCAGAATATTGAAATCTTCCTCAAGCACTACCCCGTTGTCGATGAGGAAATCCTCCACGTCGATGAGGCCCGTTTCTTCGGTCCAGATGAATCCGGTGGCGAGGTTGGGATTCACGAATCGGTTGTAGCCAACCATGATGCCGCCATCGAGAGTCATGTCTTCAACATTGGTCAAGCCATTGTAAGGCACAGTACCGGGAAGCTGTCCGAGAAGCTCCTCGATCCAGGTAGCGCCGTCCCAACGCCAAACCGCGGCGGGGAATCTCATTGTCGCATCTTCATAACCATATCCACCAATGACTGTGCCCGCGTCATTGACACAGGAGGCGTCAGTAAAGGCTTCGTAGATGGATAGGGTGCTTCGTTCGCCGTTCATCCAAACGGTCGGGCGCCAGTAACCGAAGGTCGCTTCGTCCCAACCGACAAGCACAGTGCCGTCGTAATTGGCATGATTCACGCGGCCGCTGCGAAACTCAGTTCCCACATCGACGATACCGTCGATTTCGTTCCAGGCGCTGGGTCGCGCAATACCCTGGGGATGACCAGGGCTCCAATAGAAACCTGTAACGGTTTCTCCATCACCGGACAGGCCCCAGGCGGATCCGTAGGAACTATCAAGAGACCCACCATCGGGGGGAAGGGGGGGCATGGTAACCTGCCAGCCTTCACCGAGAGTCCAGCGACCCTGGGTTGCGTATAGAAGGTCTTCGGTAATGATGGTCGCCGAAATCCGCGTTCCATCGGCGGAAATATCCGGCGTTCCGGCGCCTGTGCCAATGTAGGGGCTCGTTGCCCGACCGAGCAGTTCGACGCCCGTCTCTTCGGTCCACCTGAAAGTCTCGTAGACACCCTCGGTGTTTCCGGCCACGGCGCTGCCATCCGAAGAAAGTGAAGTGCCCCAGATGTTTTCGCCGATGTATTCGAAAGTCACTTCAGCGCTCGCACTAGCCGCTAGTAGAACTACTGCCACCAGAACTAAGCCTTGTAATTTGCTCAACATCTCTGCACCTCGCTCATGGGATAAAGAGATCCGTATTCGTCTCGAAAAGAGGGATCCCGGCCCTTGAAGTTCAAGCCGGGATCCCATCGCATTCAATGCTAGTACAGAGCCTTGATGGAGCTCCAGCTAGCGTTATCTGTGGCAACGGACCACTCACCCTCGATCAGGATAGAGGCGTCCACGCCCGGGTTGAAGCTGAACCAGGCTGGCGGCATACCAAAGGGATCGTAGGAAGCGGTATCAGCACCGACCAGAGTGTCAGTCGACAAGTGAATCTCAGGACCCCACATGCCGCCG
The DNA here is from genome assembly GCA_014382085.1 of bacterium. GTDB lineage: Bacteria > Krumholzibacteriota > Krumholzibacteriia > JACNKJ01 > JACNKJ01 > JACNKJ01. Next base: position 17,468 of record JACNKJ010000157.1, on the reverse strand, counting down.
GGGGCGATGGGGGTTATACCGATCCAATAGTTTCCGGGAGTCAGATTGAGGTTGAGGCCTTCGGCCTTGACGATCCAGTGATCGTCGGCCCAGGTACCGGTCATGGGAACAAGGGCATCGGCGGTCGGATCTTCTACGGGAAACACGTCGCTAATGGGATAGACGTGAAGGTAGCCTTCAAAAATTCCGTAGCCCCAGGCGAAATCCAGGCCCGAGTAGTAGGTGGTGATGCTGTTGATGACCCAGCCGCCGCCTTCGACAGCGACGTCATTGACCGCATGCATGGTGATACCGAAGGGCGGCTCGCCCGATTCGGAATTGAAGAAACCGGCGCCCCAAGGATCGAAGCTGGACTGATCCCAGAGCACGTCTGCTGAGGCCAAGGAGATCAAGGCCAGGACACTGATCATCGCAATTCGCAGTTTCATGGAGAATCCTCCGCTTGTGTGAGCGCCGAGAGCGCCCTCTTGAGCTTCGACCCGACGAGAGTTGATAATCACTCCCCAGGCCACTTCTGTATGTGATGAGAGAGAGTGTATCAGCGCGCCGATCCAGTGTCAAGAGATCTCTGAGAGAATTATCAGAGTAACTCTAACTCACTCTCCCCCACCAAGCTGCATGCCTCAAGACTTCTTATTGCGGATGAATCACTCCTGGAAAGCTCGGTTGTCCCTCTCCATTTGCCCCTTGGGAGATCCCAGTTCCAGGTCGAAGTAGAACTCCATACGATCCACGAATTCCGCCACGAGAATGGCTGGAATAAGGAGCATGGCAAAGGCTGGGCTCTGGCTGTAAAAAGCCAGGGCAGGAGTGAGGAAGCCCAGGAATATTCGCGTAAGGGACAGACCCGGGCGGAAACTTCGACCCTCCAAAGCGGCCCTCACTTTTGCGGCCAGATAGAGCAGGAGCTTGGCGGCCAACACGCTCTTAGCCAGGCCCATACTGCCTGTGAAAATTCCAAGATAGAATAGAGCCGTGAGAAGGGTCGATGAGCTGGGTAAGCGCGGGCCGCGTCCCGCGTCGATGGAAGTGTAGAGACGATCCATGGAAAAGAGAGAGCCTGCACCCAGAAGAAGCGCAGGGATCGCCCAAGCCGTGGGGAGTTGCCATTGAAGATAGATGAAACCAGCCCCCAGGAAGGCCGGCCAGAGGATGATCTCTCGGCTGAGCCAAGAACCTCTCCAACCAAGGATGACGCGCCAGGCTCTTGCTTTGTTTCCCAGATGCAGAGACGCCAGCAGCATGAGCAGAACTCCGGCACCAGCAAAAGCAAGAGGAGGCACATCGGTTTGCCTCGAGGGCACCGCTGAGAATAGCCCCACCATCAACGGCGCAAGCCAGGTAAAGAGCAGCAGGGTCCATTCCTTGCGCAGGCTGATGCCACGGGTGGCGGAAATTCTCGGCAGGCTCATCTCAGAAATGAGAGCCGCCGTGGCAGGATCCAATTCAATTTCGGGGCGCCGGCGGCCTTGGGCCAGTGGGATTAATTCAAGAGCCGGACCGAGGCCCGCGTCCTTGAATCCCTCCACATTCTGATGGGTGAACCCCGATTCGGTGCTCGTCAGTCCAAGCGCATCAGTGGGACACCAGGACACGCAGGCCGGCTCCTTGCCATCTGCCAAACGGGGAGCGCAGAATGTGCACTTTTCCATGATGCCCCGGTCGTGATTCACACTCGGAGCGTCGTAAGGGCAAACCCAGGAGCAATAGCTGCAGCCGATGCACTTGTCGGCGTCGATGAGCAGGGCCCCCGTAACATGGTCGCGGGAGTAGGCCAAGGCGGGGCATGCCTTCATGCAGACCGCCGTCTCGCAATGATTGCAGGCCATGGAAAGATGGTAGGTCGGTGCCGCGGGTGCGCCCTCCGGATTCGCATCCAGAACCTTCCGCCAGCTACGGTCCCAGGGAAGTTGATTTTCGATAATGCAAGCCACCTGGCAGGCGGCGCACCCTGTGCAGCGATTCAAGTCGAAATGAAATGCCGGGCGACTCATGACAACAATTCCACATCGACGAAGTTGTCGTGAAAAGCTGCGCCGTGACCCATGTCGGTTTCACGGCCGGCGGAGCTGTCGTTGACCGTTCCCGCGTTGCGCCACCAACCGTTGGGGGCGGAAACACAGCCGGGTCGAAGTCCGAAATTGAGTCGCGCCTTAGCCTCGAAATCTCCCCGATCATTGAAAACGCGAAGTCGATCATCTTCAGCGATTCCACGTGGTTCGGCATCGGCGGGATGTAGGGTCAGAAGAAGCTCAGGCTCCAGTGCGCGCATTAGTTTGAGATCGCCGAATTGCGAGTGGATGCGATTCTTCGTGTTAGGTGTTAGCAACTGCAATGGAAACTTGGACGATGTCGAGGACTCTTGAGCCTCGGTGAAATCCGGGAGCTCAGAAAGTCCCCACCTCTCCCTTGCTTCCTGGGAAAGCAATTCGATCTTTCCGCTGGGTGTATCGAAACGATAATCCTCGAAGGCGATTTCCTGATACCCGGGCGGCAGCTGTGGTCCTACGCGCAACTCGTCAAGACTCAATCCTTGAAGCACTAAACGCTCTTCCAAGTAAGACTCTATTTCTTCTTCCGCGGGAATTTTCCCCTCTAGATCCAGATCCATGTGCCGCCCCAAAGCCCGATAGATCTCGGTTTCGGGCATGACTTCTCCGGGCGATTCCATCACCTTGGGCTTCAGCTGGATATAGGGATGCCAATAAGCCGTGATCACGTCACTTTGTTCGAGAAAGCTCTTCGCAGGCAGGATGATGTCCGCCGCCCGCGCGGTATCGGTTAGGAATTGCTCCACCACTACCACGAAATCCAAGGCCTCGAAGGCATCCTTCACGGTGCCGCTCTCGGGGTTTTGATTCAGGGGATTTCCACGTTCCACCCAGGCAGCACGAAGCGGCGGATTTTTTTGCGCCAGCATATCGGCACCCAATCGCGCGGCGGAAATGGAAACGCGTTGGGGGCCCTCATCCACTTTCGGGGGAAAAGATGCCACAGGATCCTTGGGCTCGAAAATGTGACTCTGCAAATTGGCGTAGACCCAGCCCGCGCCGGGCTTGCCGATGTTTCCGGTAATGGCCAGCAAGGCGATAATAGCGCGCATGGTCTGGCCGCTGTTGGTATAACGTTGCATGCCGAATCCGGCCACGATACTGGCAGGCCGAGTGCCCGCCAACAAGTCGGCGAGTTTTTCGATCTGACCCACAGACAGGCCGCAGATTTTCGCGGCGCGCGAAGGTGTGAAGGCGCCAAGGGAACTTGCGAACTCGGAAAAACCGGAAACGTGCTTGTCCACGAATTCGGTATCGACCGCATTCTCGCGAACAAGAAGATGAGCCACGGCCAATGCCAGGGCCGCATCGGTTCCCGGCCGCGGCTGAATCAACATGCCCGCGCGCTCGGAAGATTCGGTGCGCCGCGGATCCACTACGACCAACTTGCCCCCCGCCGAAAGCGCACTCTCTATAAATGGCATTTGGTGAACATTTGTCTCTGCGGGGTTCTTGCCCCAGAGAACGATGAGTCGCGCGTTTTCCAGATCCCATGGAGCGTTGTGCTTGTTTTCACCCAGAGTGAGTCGCGTAGCCTCGAGCCCGCTTGGCCAGCAAAGATCTCCGTAGATGCTCGTACAGCCACCATATGCTTTCCAAAATTCGGATCCGGCAGCCTTAAGCATGCCCTTGGTGCCACTGGCCGCATAGTAGAGTATCGACTTGGGGCCATGACTGGCGCGCAGGTGCAGTAGCTTCTCACCTATGACGCCTAGGGCTTCATCCCAAGTAATGCGCTCGAACTTGTCGCCCTTCCGACGAAGTGGATGGAGAATTCGATCGGGGGAGTGAACCCGCTCCACGTAACTGAGACCCTTGAGGCAAGCTCCCTCGGGGGTGGCGCGATTGCCCTGGTAGGGTTCAACGCGGCGGAGCCGTCCATCTTCCAACTCGACGCGCAGCGTACAGGTGCTGTAGCAGTTACGCGGACATGCGGTAAGGAAACTGGGCAAGGGACACCTCCAAGTTCTGTATAGGCTTTGACCTTGCCTTACTTCAATGAAAAAGCCCGATTCCGGGCTTCTCCATGAAACGATGGTTTCAACTCATACTAGTAAAGGATCTTGACTCTGCCCCAATCGCTGGTGTCGGCAGCCGTGCTATCGAGGCATTCGGCACTGACATTGTCGAAGCCCGCCGCCCAAGAGTTGCCTCCTGAACTGGTTGAATGCTTGAAGACGATCAAGTGGCGACCACAGGGCACTTCCAGGCTGATTGTAGTCCAATCAATCCATTGGGCTCCAAGTGGAGAGCTATATACGAGTTCGTGATCGACCTCTACTGTGAACATTGCCGTCTCCGAATAGTCTCCCAGATTATGGAGATAGTAATCGAATGTGATGAAACACAAGGACACACCCGTCGGATCCTCTTCTCCGCAATCGAAGGTCTGGTGCCAGGTTGCACTACCTGGCCAAATCGGGTGGCTCTGCATGTAGGCATGGTAGCCAGGATTTCCACCGCTTCGACGATCGGCAAGGTAATAATCGTCTGCAAGGGGAACCCACAATCCCAATCCATCCTCAAAATCTCCGTTGTCGATTTGAGCGTGAGCTGTACTTGCCATGATCGTAATCAGTATAGTCATCAGAATTATTCTACTTGTCTTCATGATATAGTCCCTTCGTCTGGAAGTCTGGAATGACTTCGCAGATTTGAGTCTAGTCATTCTACCAATAAAAGTCGTTAATCCAATAATATACTTGTATGTTGTATTACATTGAGAGTCGTTCTATGTCAGATCTGAGGGACCATTTCGATATTTACTCAGGAGCTTCCGGCCAGAACCCCTAAAAAAAGCCCGACCCCGGGGCTTCGCTGTTGAACCGGGGCCGGACAGGGGCAGCACTTAGGGCTGCGATGTTCTTTAAATAACCCAGGCGTAGCCCAGCTTGGCGAAGACGCCTCGCTGGTACTGGGTCAAATTGATGTCCTCATCACCGTAAAATCCGTCGGCATATCCAAGATAGAGAACGGTCTGAGGATTGATCGTGTAGGAAAAGAGAAGCTGGCTGGCCAAAACTTTTTCCTCAGTGGGCCAACCCTCGTCGTAGAGTTCCGTGTTGTAATTGTAGAACCCGCTTTGAACGATTGCACGAAATGAAGTGCGCCGATTGAACTGATAGTTCACTCGCAGGAAACCCAGCTGGGCCGTGAACAATTCCTCGCCTCCCACCTTCATGCGCTCGAAATTGTGGAAGTAGTCGAGGCGAAGATGGCCACCCACTTTTAGCGAAATACCGGGGCCGATGCGGAAGCGCCGCCCGGGACGAGCGTTCACATAGTCAATGCGATCGCCATAGTTCCCATCCAAGTTCAGATAAAGATTTCCAAGGGGAATCCAGGATCCGCTAAAGCCCATACGCCGATCGTCATACTGAAGATCGCCATAAGTTTGGCTACCGTAAATGCCGTTGACATGCAGCTCGGTTTGCTGTCGGCCACCGTAGTCGAACCAAAACGTGTAGCCCTTCTTCAGGAAATCGCCGTCGTGTTCATCCCAGTACTCAAAGCCTGATCCCACATTGAGAAGTGTCCACCAACTCTCCGCCCCGCGATTCCATGTGTAACCCCAACCGAAATCGGTGCCACGGAAATCCACGCGCGGATTGAATCCCATGTCCGTACGCAGTTCGGGACTCATGTCCACATAGACGATGTAGTAGTCAAGGCCGCTACTGTCGTGGCTATAAACAGCGTCCACGCCATAGCCATCAAATTGGTCCTCGCCAAGGCCGTTGTCCGCGGCGAATTCAGATGGATATTGGGTCTGTGATCCCAGAAATTGAAAACCGACCCTGTCTCTCTGGCTCAGCCGAATGGATCCGTCTACTCCGGCCACTCGATTGAAATAGCCCTCGCCTTCGCGATCAGAAACAATGGCACCCAGGTTCGAAGCTTCCCCCATGTCGCGTCGATATCGAAAAGCTGTGCCGATGTTTTTCTCATCCAAAGCGGCGAAGTTGCTACCCTGGCTCGATGGCAGAAGGACGTTCGTCACCGCATCCTGCACGGAAAACAGACCGAAAGCGTTGCGCCCGGATTTTCCGGTCACCTTCAGCCCCGCATCGGGATTGAAAAGACTTCGCGTGTAAACCGTGTTAATGCGCGTGTTGAAAAAATCGGCGCCCTCCATAAAGAAGGGTCGTGTCTCGGGATAATAGAGCGCGAACTGCTCGTTAACCTCGAGTTGCTGTACATCCGCTTCCACCTGAGAAAAGTCGGGATTCACCGTGGCGTTGAGTGAGATATTCGGAGTAACGCCCCAGCGAACGGTCAGACCGAGATCCTCTTGTGAGGGATCATTTTCGAAATCGCCGTTGGGAAAACCTTCTCGGGTTTGATTTTGAATGACCACCATGGTTGGATCAAATTCCAGGTTTCGCCCAGGTGTCACTCCACGAAAACCAGTCATTTTGTCGGATTGGCACCAGTAGCAGTTGTTGTTGCGATCACGGGGAAATAGTGTCAGGTGGTAGCGCTGATCCCGGGGATATCGTCGAATAAGGTCAAAGCCCCAGGTCAGTTCTCCCTCGCTTCCGGGAAAACGAAGGGAGCTGAAGGGAATCGCCATTTCCACCTCGTAACCCTCATCGGTTACACGACCGGCGGAGTCCCATATTGCATCCCAGGCCGCATCGAACTGAGGGCTTTCGGTGGCATCACCCTGAATGCCGTATGCGTTGCAGAAGAAGTCGAAGGCGCGGCGTTGATCGTTGAAGGGATCAACAATGACGGCCACCCAATCGTCTTCATAGAGGTCGTCGCGGTTGCAATAACGCACGCGAATCTTGTCGGGCTCCGGATCGAATGCCCGAAATCCCACCAGAAAATGACTCTTGGTATGCGCGACGAAAACGTCCGTTTTCACGGGCGGCTCGATGTTTTCTCCCGGGCGCACTTCGAAACCGATGTTCAATTTCAGTGCATTTTCCCAGAAGGATTCACTCAGTATGCCGTCCACGTGAATCGGACCCTCCACCGAAGGAATGCGATGCTCCTTGTTCCCCAGGGAATCATCCGCCATGGACGCTGCGTTCAGACAGCAGAGCAAAACCCCGGTCAACAGAACCTGGAATCTCACTTCGATCTTCATCATTCATCACCTGCACGGGAAGAGGCCCCCGCGAAATGCGGAGACCTCTCACGTACGACATTTGCCCTTGCAGGTTTCGTTTCGTTGATACCTAAAATTCCGTCAGCCAGAAATCGCGGGGATAGAGCCGGTGTACGGTTTGGGGCTCCTCCACCGAGGCGATGTAAGCTTCTAGAGATTCGAACTGCGTTTCGGGTCCGATGAGGAAAAACACGCCATCGGGGCTTTCACTCGACGGCTTTCCATAACCGATGAGCACACTGCCATAAACCTCGTCCAGACGGTCCTGCATGTCCGGCATCAATTCACCCCAGCCTCGAAGATTCAAAACCTCGCCGCGGAAATCACGCACGCGGTCGGGGCCGAAGCCGTCGGTGATGTCGGCGGCCATGGCCTGTCCACGCGATTCGTATCCCGCCGCGGCGCGTGAGCGACCGAACATGCCGGCAATTGAATAATCCTCGTGACTTGTGTCCAGTTCAGTTTCTTCAAGTACATCCACCACGAAGCGCAAGGTCTCGGCCACATCGGGACAGCGCTCGGCGTAGTAGCTGGTCAAGCCCGTGTTCTCGCGATAACCGAAGCCATTGCTGTAGGCAAGACCCGTTGCCCAAGTACGCATGAAGAAGCCGTGGCCGCCGCCGCCGCCGAAAAGTCGGCCGGTGAGAGCGCCCAAGGCCGATTCGCGATCGGCCTGCCAGTGCTCGGCAACTCGGGCCGAGAAGAGCAGCGTGCCGTTACGGGTGTTCTCGTTAACCAGTCCCGCGTAGGTGGGCGGGGATTCTAAGCCGCTACGATCTAGATAACGCTGGAGGATGTAGTCGTGGCGCGCGTAGTTTTGCACCTCGGCTTTTCCCTTGCCGGAGAAATCTTCCAAGAATGATTCTATTGCGGTGAGCTTTTCGCCACGATCCCGCGAATTGGACACCATGGATAGGCGCGCATTTTCCGCGCGCGCCACCAAGGCTAGAACTTCCTTGATCTCTCCGAAGGCCTCGGCCGGTGGAACGGCCAACTCGCGGCGTATCATATTGCAGAGCTCCGCCCAGTCTTCCGAGAGGCTGGCGTCGGGCACCGCGATGAGTGATGCACGCAAGGACGCAGCGATGTCGACCTCGATGCCGGTTTCGGGCGCCTGATCAAGCAGGGCCGCAAGCTCTCCACGATCGCGATCGCGGCCGCGCCTTTCGACCTCGTCGAGATAGCGCTCGCCTTCCCCGCTGGGTTCGGTGAAACGCCACTTGAGGCGGAGTAACTGGTGAGTCTGAGTCAGGAAGGATGCGGCGCTAAGGTAGAGAGGATCATCCTGATAGCGATAGGCAGCGGCAGGATCGCTCACCCATGATTCCTCGCTGCCCTGCATACGGGTTCGCATGCGGTGCAGGCGCTGATCGAGCAGATCGCGCAGGCGGGCGAGATTGTCGTCGTCAAGCAACGGTGCGGTGAGAGATGCGCGCATCCAATCAAGACCGCGATCGATTTCGTCTACCTGGCTCGCGCCGAATGAAAGGGCCAATTCCACACGACCCGTTTCGGGATTCGTATCGAGGTTCGCACCGTATGACAGAAGTTCGGCGCGTAGGCGCTTCTCCATTTCATCGTACTCAACTCGTTCGCCGTCCATTTCCACGCCGACACCGCGCATGAGACTTGGCAGCAAGGGAACGTAAACGAGGTATTCGGCGGGAATCACGTCGAGACGGAAGTGAATCTGCAAAGTGGATGTGCTCATGTTTTCGAAGGTGGACGCCACCATTTCGGCGCCGCCGGTAAGTTGCAATGTTTCGTATTGCAGTTGTTCATCCAGCTCCATGGGCGGATTGTCCATGAAACCGGGCAAGACATCTTCGGCGTACATGGCTTCGAGCTCGGCGGTGTCGGCATCGAACTCATCGCGGAATTTCTTCAGAGCTTTCTGCGAATCTTCTTCCCCGAACTGCTCCTGGGTGTTCGCAACCGCTGCAACCAGGCGAGCCGCTTTCGCGTCCCGCGCGGCGGTGATCATGGTCGGATCGGGATGCACCCCCATCACGTAGGGATCGGCCTCGAGAAGTCCCCAGGCATCAATGAGCTGCCGCCAATAGTTTTGTTCGGCGGTCATAGCCTTTTCGGCCTCGGCGAAGTGCGGTGCCAAAACCAGGGATTTTCGGAAGCCCTCGTCGAGTTCCAGGAAAGCCATGATGTCTTGCCAATTTCCGGCCATTCCGCTCCTGCGGAAACCGAATTGAGGTGGAGAATTCAAGGCGCGATCCAAATACTTACAAGTTTGAACGAGATTGCTGCTCACGCGATCGTTAAAGTCAGCTAGCTCTTCCGAGCCTGGCTCGAGTTCGTAGAGCTTGTGCAATTCTTCTACGATAAGGCCGCGTGCGCGGCGCAGGGTGCGCCTGTCGATGTTTCGGTTGTCGAGGCCATCGAGGCCGAAGAAGATCGGCGATCCGGGATCGTCGGACAGATAGCTCCAGACAGCGCTGGCACCCAGGTCCACGCGCCGGGTTTCCGAGTTGATGAAGAGGTCGTAGAGTTCGGTACCGGGGCCGCCGGCGAACCCGTCGAGAAAGACTTCCAGCATGAAGCGGTCGAAATTGCTCAGGCCCGAACGGGGTGGCCAGGCCACGAGCACTTCGCCGGGATCCTCGGCGTTGTCACTGGCATAGCTGCTCACCTGCACGCTGCCTTCGGGTGCTGCATGGGTGACCGGTGGCAGATCCAGGGAGTTCATTCCCACGAAGTGGCTTTCAAGCTTGCCCGGCTCCACACGATCGAGAATGCCCTCCATGGCGACTAGGACATCTTCCAGCTCGAAGCTCTCGGGAAGGGAAATGATGATGCCCATGTTAGGCAGGCGATAGGTCTTGGCCACGAACTCGCGCATGTGCGCGGGCACCATGGCGCGCATGGAGTCGGGGTGGCCGCCCGAACTGTTGGCCAAGGGATGATCCTTGCCGTAGAGCATGTCGCCGATACCGCCCCAAAGCGGATATCCCGGCCCCTCGAAGCTGCTGACCATTTCGGTGTAGACCGATCCCTTTTCCTCGAAGCCGAGTTCACCTTCGGCGTTTTCCACCACACTCAGATGCGCCACTTCACGGCGAATCTCCTCGTCAGTAAAATCGGGATTGACTAGCGCGTTCAACCTCGCTTCCAGGGTTTCGTAGAAGTTGTCTTCGCCGCCGAGAGTATTGAAGTGATAGACGGTGTTGGTTTGGGCGGTCCACGCGCTCGCGTTGCCCAGGGTCATCTCTTCCAGAGCCGCCACATAGCGTCCCTGCTTGCCCTTGCCCAAGAGCAGATGCTCGCAGGCATGGGGCTCGCCGCGATCGGAATCCGGCGGACTCTTCACCCAGATGAATCCCTGGGGCACCGACTGGATGCGCAGAAGATCCACGATGAAGCCCTTGTCCTGTGAAATGAAGCGCGCACCCATGGCGCGATCGGATCCGTCCACATAGAGGTTTTCGGCGGTGAAGCCGCCTATGACCTGCCCTTGGTCCAGATCCTCCAAGTCATTGCCGCCATCGGACACAAACTTGAACACAAACAGGAACATGGCGAAAACGAACAGGGCGGCGATCACGGGAATCAGGGGCTTCTTCATGAATCCTCCAGTTGCTCCAGGCGACCGGCCAGGTGCTCGTGCAGTGAGCGGCCGGCGATGTCCAGGAGAGTGGATATGTGGGAATCGCTGAGCGAGTAGTATACGCGTGTTCCCTCCTTACGTCGAAGGAGGACACCGGATTCGGAGAGTATGGCGAGTTGACGAGAAATGTGCGGCTGACGAAGGCCGGTGGCGGCCGTGACTTCCTGCACGGATTTCTCCCCTTCCGCCAGGATCGTGAGGATCCTTAGGCGAACGGGTTCCGCGAGCAGCTTGAAGCGTGCCGCCAGTGCCGTGAGTGCGGCGTCGGACCGCGCTAATTTGGACATCGTAGCAGGTGGGGAGGAGCAAGGCCCCTCCCCATTCTCTCACCTTCCTGCGGTATCGATCCCCTCTTGCACGGGATCGAGGACTCAGAATATTCCTTTACAACTATATTGTCAAGTAGGAATATTTGAGAAAGCAGGAAGCCCCTGATTGCGCTTTAGGACCTTCACTGCTAGTTTGGCCCGGCCCAGGAAATCCCACGCCGATTGGTGCGAATCCCTATGTCGTTTCAGCAACTACAAGTCCGAGTCCGAGGCTGGATCGCCGACTCCTTGCGCGATTTCAGATCCCGTGAGCACCTGTATCTATTGGTGCTGGCCGTGTTCATCGGCGTGCTCGGCGGCCTGGGCAACCTCTTCTTCCAGTTTCTCATCGACCTGATCCGAAAGATGGCCTGGGGCGGCCCCGACGCCTTCGTTCAGCGATTCAGCGAGGCGTCTATCTGGCTCAAACTCGGCGTGCCGACCCTGGGCGGACTCGTGGGCGGCATGGTCATCTATTTCGTTGCGCCCGAGGCCAAGGGCCACGGCGTGCCCGAAGTCATGAAGGCCACCGCCCTCAACGACGGCGTGATTCCCAAGCGCACGGTGATCGGCAAGACCGTGGCCAGTGCGCTCACTCTCGCAACCGGCGGTAGCGTGGGGCGAGAAGGTCCCATCGTGCAGATCGGTGCGGCCATGGGATCAGCCATGGGGCAGATGCTCAAGTTGAATTCCATTCGTATGAAAACCGTGGTGGCCTGCGGCGCTACGGCGGGTATTGCCGCCACCTTTAACGCCCCCATCGCCGGAGCCTTCTTCAGCGCCGAAGTGATCTTGGGGAATTTTAGCGTAGGATATTTCGCGCCTCTGGTGATCAGCGCGGTCATCGCGACACTGGTCAGCCACGCCTACATCGGTAACGACCCGGCCTTCATCATTCCCGAGGGACTCACGCTCACCGACGGCCGCGAAATTCTACTCTACGTTTTCCTGGGTCTCCTCGCCGCATTTGTGGGACAGGCCTTCATGCGCACCCTGCACAAGGCCGAGGATATCGCTGAATCCTTCCCGGCATGGCCCCCGCTCAAGACGGCGCTGGGCGGACTGATGATTGGTATCGTCGGCATCTGGGCGCCGCGCACTCTGGGCAACGGTTACGAGGCTATCGAAGCCGCCATGAACGGCGAGGTACTGCTTGGCACCCTGGCAGTTCTGCTCATCGTGAAGATTGTCGCAACAAGCATCACCCTGGGATCGGGCAATTCCGGCGGCATTTTCGCACCAAGCCTGTTCATGGGAGTGATGATGGGCGGCCTCCTCGGCCGTTACTTCAATATCTGGTTCCCCGATTGGACGGCCGGCTCCGGCGCCTACGCGCTGGTGGGCATGGGCGCAGTGGTTGCGGCCGTGATCCACGCGCCGATCACGGCCATTATCATGATCTTCGAAATGACGCGCGACTACGGAATCATACTGCCCTTAATGATCAGTGTGGTAGTCGCAACGCTCACGAGCCAGAAGCTCGAGCGGCACTCCATCTACACCTTCAAACTGGCACGGCAGGGCATCGACCTGCTCAAAGGCAAGGATCACAACGTGCTTCGCCGCCTTCGCGTGCGCGAGGTGTTCCGAGATCACGTAGAAAAGATTCCCCAGGACATGCCGCTGGCGAAGGTGCTTCCGCTTCTGGCCGAGGCGAGTCATCACGAGGCCTTCGTGGTGAATGAGCAGGAGCATATTGTCGGCATTCTGACCCTGGACGAGGTGAAGCGAGCACTGCCTCAGTTGGACGCTCTGGGCATGGTGCTCATCGCGCTGGATGTGGCCACCACCAACTTCCCCACTGTGACACTGGACGACGATCTAGACTTCGCCATGCGCCAGTTCGGCAAGAGCAACATCGAGGAAATGCCCGTGGTGGACGCGGAAGATCCCACGCGGCCGCTGGGCACACTAGTGCGCCACGACGTGATTCAGGCATACAACCGCGCCATGCTGAGCGAGGATCTTGCCGGTGGCGTATCCAGCCGCATGCAGAGTTCAGTGAAGAGCCATGTGAGCGAAACTCTCGGCGGCTTTGTGCTTAGCGAGTGCGTGGTGCCCCACGAGATGGAAGGGAAGAGTCTTCGCGAGTTGGACTTCCGCAGCAGGTTTCACACGCAGGTGCTGCTGGTTTGCTCGGCCGAAGGTGACGAGACCTGCTATGAATTCCCCGAGCGGGAAACGGTGTTGCGCGCGGGCGATCGCATACTACTGTTTGGCACCGAAGACAACGTAGCGAAGGTGAAGAACCTTTAGCCAATATCCGAAACGATAATCCTGAATTTCCCCGTGCGAGTCAGCATCATCTTTTCCACGACTTCAATACGATATTCCATGTCGCCCATCGCGGTGCGCAGATCCTTGATCACGGCCTGCTTGTCGGCCTCGCTGGGCTCGCGCCGCAGGATCACGCGAAGTATGAACGTGTTCGCATCCGGTTGATGAATCTGAAAACGCGCAATCCAATCGGCGTGATGCAGGGCCTCGAAGTGCGTGAAGAATGCGCCATGAATCTTGCGTCCGTCGGGCGTGTGGATCACATCCCGTTCGCGACCGGAGAGTTCCTGCACGCGAATGAGTCCGCGCCCGCATTCACAGGGTTCGCGTGTGAGGCTGGCAATGTCCCCCGTGCGGAAACGCAATAGAGGCATGGCGCGAATCACCAAATTCGTGGCGATGACCTCGCCGGGTTCACCGTCGGGCACGCGTTGACCCTTCTCATCCACGATCTCCACGAAGTCGGTTTCCATGCCCATGTGCAGGCCATTGTGATGCTCGCACTCGAAACTGAAAATGCCGCCGTCGTTGCAACCATAGGTGTCGTAGACCGGGCATTCGAAGGCCAGTTCGATGGCCGCGCGCGCCTTGGGCGACAAGCCCTCGCTGGTGGTGAACACGGCCTTCATGGGAATCTTCTTTCGCGGGCTCGCCGTGATGTACTCCGAAAAGATCTCCATGCTCGATGGATATCCGTAGACAAAATCAATGGGACTCTTGGCCAACCTTTCGGAGTAGCGCTCCATGATCTCGTCGTTCATGTGATAGGTCGGGAAGTGCAGCGCACTGGATAGGGCCAGGTAGATCGTCTGCTTGAGCGCCGCCTTCTCGGGTACCAGAGACCCGCCGGAAATCGCAGCGTAGAGATCGCCGGGCACGTAACCCGTCTGCGCCCAGCCACGCCACATGTGCGCCCACTGCCAGCTGTGCGCCGGCCGATCGATGTAGTAGTCCAGCGGCACACCCGTGGACCCCGAAGTGTTTTTATGCCGGGGCTGCCACTTCTCGAACTCGCGCGACTTCAGGGAATCGCCGGCCACGCGGATCATGTCCTTGTTGAGCAGTGGCAAGCGCGCGATGTTTTCAGGGGTGAGAACTTCATCATCATCAAAACCGGCTTTCACGAAGGCAGCAGCCCAGTAAGGCACATTCTGACGCACATAGCGCCCCAACTCGGCCATGCGCTTCGCCTGCAGCTCTTCCAACATGGAAAGATTCCACCACTGGCTCTCCAGCAACTCGGGCAAGAACTTCAGGGAATCGGTTTTGCGTGCGATGTCCACCATACGGATGGCGGGACGCTTCAGAAAGCGCGGAATCTCAATGGCCACTTTGCCGCTCCTTCAACATGATGATCATCTCGCCGAAACTTCTGTCCCAGCTTTCGCCCTTCACACGTTCTCGCCGGGCCGCGCGTTTCTCGTCGTCGTCGCCGGCAAGCGCGCGATGGATGGCCGCTAGAACCTGAGGGCCGGTCTCTGCCGTTTCCACCAGTCCGGGATATTCCGTGTCGTGCTCTTCAATGGGAATGGAAACCACCGGTAAACCCAGGGCCAAATACTCCTTGGTCTTGATAGGACTGCAGTAGCGAATCCACTCGGTGAGCTGCCAAGTCATGATGCCCACGTCGAATCCCTTTCCGTAGTAAGGAATCTCTTCGTAGGGTTTCATGCCGAGCAGATGCACGTTGGGCAGATTTTCCACCTGCGAATAGTCCCCCATCACACGACCGATGAGCACGAATTGCAAACTCGGATCTTCCTTTGCGCAGTACTCGATGAGATCGAGATTGTTCGCATTGGTCAGCGATCCGAAGTAGCCCACCCGGGGATGGGCAATGATTGCGAGATCTGCAGGCTCGGGCGAATTGGACGCCAGTGCCGCGTCGTAGTCGGCCGAATCCACCGCGTGCGGAAAAAAGTGAACCTTGTCGCCGAAGGCGGAGGCGTCCTCTTGAATCTTCCGCGAAGAGCAAAGCAGGAGATCGCTCTTCTCCTTGAGCAGGAGATCGCGCGCCAACATGGAACCCCGCGCCTTGAGATCGCGATAGGCTTCGAACTTATCGGTGAGGTAGTAGATGAGCCCGGCATTGGGAAGCGTGGTCGCGACCTTGGCAAATGACGGCAGGCAGGCCATGACCACCGGACGTTTCAGACCCAAAATTCGATAGGCCAGCTTCACCTGAAAAGCCAGCCAGCGTTCGTTCATGCGCTCCAGCGCAGGGCTGCCGAAGAGCGGCAGGATGATGGGCGAAAGCACATGAAAATCGGGATTAGCCACTTTGAGCCAGCGCGACCAGCTGCGCAGCTTCAGGCCCACCCGACGCCAGAATCCGCTCTTTCGCATGCGTGGCATGTTCATGCCGATACTGTTCACCCAAAGCACCTTGTGGCCGGTGCGATGAGCCGCCTCCATGAGTTGAACCGGGCTGCCGGGATTGCTGTACCAGTAGTCGTAGCCGCCGAAGCAAACGATGGCTTCGCGATCAGCCATTTCTAAATCCATTGCCGGGATTCGGACAGAAGCGATCGTAAACTTCGCCGATGTTCAGGAATTCGGCGCCCTCGATGGTCTTGAGCCAGTTGATCGCGTCGGTGATCAATTCCATGTGCTCGGGCTGATGATGAAATCGGTGATGGAAAAGCAAGCCGATCACCGGCGTGTGGGGCATCCACATTTCCACGCGACGTTTGATCTCGTCGAGGGAATGGAAGGTGCAGGTGTTGCTGCCGTGTGGTCCGATGTAGCGATCGATGAAGGAGATCGACACGTCCACGGCGAACATGCCTGTGCGCGGATAGAAGTCGAGGTTATAGGAAATGTGCTTGCCCAGAATTTGCCCCATGCGCAGCGCGCGCCCCGCCGTGTACATGGCGCGACGCGATTTACGCGCATTGAAATGCGAACAGATAATCCGGAAACCCGCAGCGTCGGCCGCTTTCATGGCATTCTGATTGTAGATGCCGAAGGGAAAGTTCAGAGCCGACAGGAAGTCACCGTCGAATTTCTCCAGCAAGATGTCACGGCCACGCTGAAGGTCGGCCAGCGCATCCTCGAAGGATCGATCCCCACCAAACTCACCTCGGTCCCGCAGTTCGTGGTCGTAACCATGCTGGGTGATTTCAATGAGCCGCGGATCCTTGGCCTTCTCTTCGCGCAGCCAGGCCACGGCCTCGTCGGTGACATTGGCCGGCTCTACGGCATGGGAAATGGGCACGCCCTGCTCGGTGCAGCGACGGGTCACTTCGACCAGCTCCTGGTCCAGGATGTTCACGTCGTCATTTCGGAAGAAGAAGATCGGCATTATCCCATCCCATTTCTGGCCAGGCGGCTTCTTGCTAAGTCCTGCATTTCCCGATAGTAAGCGCGTTCAGAAAATTCGGTCAACGGCTTTTGGGAAGCTCGGCTGCCTTCTTGCCAGTGTGCTCGAGCTATGCAACAATCGCGCCTCCCAAGGGTCGGGAGAATCGCGGATGGAAAGGTAGGCATGACCGGGAAGAAGTCCAGTGCCAAGCGACTCATCTACGTGATCGAGCGCTTTCCGGCTAACACCCTTAACTTCGTCTACAACGAGATTCGAGTGCTTGAGGAAGCCGGTTTCGAGATCGAAATCTGGTCTCTGCTGCCTTCGGATTATTGCCCCGACGAGGCCAAGCCCTTTCTGGGCCGCACTAAAAATCTGAGGCCGGTGCCACTCGGTCGGCTTCTGGGCTCCGTGTTGCACTACCTTGTTCGTCGCCCTTTGGCGCTTCAAAACCTACTTCTGCGCGTTCCCTTCGATAACGACAGCCAGCGCTTGGGCAAAGGCATCAAGGGTATGGTTCACATGCTCCACGCGATTAGTTTTGCACGGGCAGTAAAGGGTGAACGCGCCCATGTTCACGCCCACTTCGCTTACAAGGCGGCCACCGCTGCCCTGGCCGCCTCGAAACTCAACGGACAAAGTTTCAGTTTCACCGCTCATGGCAGCGCCACGGTTCACGAGCCCAGCCGCTTCAGCCTGCGTAGCAAGATCCGCGGGGCCAATTTCATCATTGCCGTCTCCGACTATAACAAAGGTGTGATGATGGACCTCTGCCCCGAGATAGACAGTGGCA
>JACNKJ010000016.1 GCA_014382085.1 bacterium | reverse complement strand
AGGGCGATATCCGGCCAAATCATGTGATGGTCGGAGGCATTGTGTGCTCGGCTTGCGCCTTCCGGATTTCGGGTCGAATCGGGCCAGTATACTCCGCCGTCGATAGGGATGAGATCTGCGCTCGGAAGGATGTAATCAATACGATAACCGCCACCCTCCCAGCCGACAGTATTGCGTTCGTGAAAATCGGGTGATCCCGGCTCTCGCCCAAACAACGCGCCTTCACTACTTAAAAATTCACCCGTGGGCCGCACTCGTTCATGCTTCAGAAGTTGTTCGATGGAGCGATACCCCGATTCCATCACATCGCCCCCGGGATCGGCGTTCAAATCCCCCGCAATAATGAAGCTTTCACTCTTTGCCAATCCTCCACGGTCTCCGGAATCGTCCACAAGCACCGAGTCGTTGTTGATGTAGTGGACCCACATCCTGATCTCGTCGTGGTTCCGTCGACCGTTTAGATCTTCTGGGCCGTCGTACCCGGTTGGGGTCGGATGGGAAAGCAAAAGATGGATGCGCTTGTCCCCGACCTGAACCGGCACATCCCAGTGGGACTTGCTGGACAGACG
Organism: bacterium; assembly: GCA_014382085.1. Lineage (GTDB taxonomy): Bacteria > Krumholzibacteriota > Krumholzibacteriia > JACNKJ01 > JACNKJ01 > JACNKJ01. The sequence continues at coordinate 4,681 of JACNKJ010000016.1, read as the reverse complement.
ATAGAGGCTCAACTCGTCCTCGGTGAACCAGCCGCTTGGAATCAGAGGGTCGGGAAGATCGATCCAGCGAAATTTTTGGAAGGATCTGACCTCGTCTTCCTGGAAAGGATACTTCGACAGGATTGCCATAGAGTACTGCCCGGGGTATATCCCATAGCCGTATGAATCAGATCCGTGTTCGCGCTGACCGAGGTTCTCGCTCGTTGCCACGACACCATCATTATCGAGATCTTTGCCCGTAAGAAAACCTGTATTGCATGGGGCAGCATAGGCATACAGGTAATCGATGGGGCAGGATCCCTGTTTCAAATAGAGATCGTTGAAGCGGCGAGCATAGAAGGCAAGGTCTCCTTCCCTCTCGACAGTGCTGTAGTCATGGTCGATCTCATTGATGATAAGTATGTCGGGGGCGACTACCTGAATAATGACGGCCGCGTCCAGCAGTTGCGGATTTTGACCGACTCCCACCTCATCGGTTTCGTCTATTTTCCACTTCGCCATTTCCCATATATTGAACTGCCCGATACGCAGCGTCTTGGGCGACGTGGGAAGTTTCCTGAAAACTGCCGGTAGCTGGATAGAGGCGAGCAGAACCAGGGAGACTAGTGCCAGAAGCAAGAGGAACTTTTTCATAGTCCAGAAGCATTCCTTTGAGGATTGTCGTTCCATTGTTTACAGAACAGAGACATGCGTTAATGAGAGATCCGCGACATGCAAAGCTAAGGAGCCTAGGCCGGGTTTCAGGATCCTGCGCTACCCAACACTCGGGATTCAAGACGCAAATCTTTGAAATAGCTCAGCTTGACAAGCGCCTCCAGGTTTGCGACACTTTGGTCGGCTACCGTACAAAGCGACGGACCCGGCTCATCCAGGCCTGAAAGCTCGAATTTGGAATCCTTCAAGGAGGACAAGCGTGAAGCTCGAAAGAAGGCATCTACTGCCCATCACGGCCATGACCCTATTGATTCTCAGTCAGGCTTGCAGCGAGCGAAATCTTGCCGGCCTCGATGTGGCACGCGCGAAGATAGATCCCATCGTCTTTATCGATGACCTTGGCGAGGATGTTTATCCTCAGGCATTTAGCGGAACCGATTTCTACGCCATGTCCCTCGACTCCATCTATACCTACGATGGCAGCAGGTCACTGAAGATAAGCATCCCCCCCCAAGGTTCGTCGCTTGGTGCCTATGCAGGCGGAGTCCTAACCTCGGTGGCCTCACGGGACATGGCTGACTACAACGCGCTCACCCTCTACGCCCGGTCCAGCATCAACTCGACTCTCAACGTACTCGGCTTCGGAAACGACAACACCGGCACCTCGAAGTATGACGCGAGCCGTGCGAACATTCCCCTGACTCCCGAGTGGACCTTCATCGTCATCCCCATTCCCGCACCCTCGAAGATGATCTCCGAACGTGGGCTGCTGACCTATGCAGAAGGCTTCGAATCGTCTGCTCCCGAAGGCCACGACATCTGGTTCGACGAAATCAAGTTCGCCAATCTCAGCAATATCACCGATCCCTTCTCGATCATGCCTTCATCCATGAAACAGTACTTCGTGGGAGCTACGGCTGACATCGGTGGAACCTATACGAGATTCAGCGTGGACGGCGGCTTCGTCATCGTGAATCACGAACCGGCCTACTACGATTTCTCCTCCACCGATCCCGGGGTGGCCATTGTCGATGGCGACTTGATCCGGATTGTGGGAGAAGGTAACGCCGTCATCTCCGCCACCATGGAAGGTGTTCCGGTAGCCGGTTCCGTGACCCTAAGTGGATTCGCTCCTCCCGAGCATCCGGCCACTCCCCCAACAATTCCCGCACAGGATGTGATCTCCCTCCTCAGCGATGTCTACAACAGCATTCCCGTGGATTCGTGGAATCCCTACTGGGGCGGATCGACCACAGAGGTGGAAGATTTCGTTATTGAAGGGGATAACATGAAAGCCTACTCCTCCCTTAACTGGGTGGGCATCATCTTTACCTCCAACACAGTCGACGCCTCCGAGATGACTCATATCCACCTGGACGTCTTCGCTCCCCAGGGAACGAGCTTTAATGTGAAGTTGGTTGCCTTCGACGGCGACAACGGTAATTTCCTGGAAGAGAAGGAATTAACATTCAACGAAGGCACCGAACCCCCGTTCGGGCCCGGCCAGTGGTCCTCCTTGGAGATCCCCTTGGAAGATTTTCAACTCTCCGCACCCCTGAATCACCTTGGGCAGCTCGTGCTCAGTACCTCCGACGCCCGGCTTGTATTGGTGGACAATATTTACTGGCATAAATAAGATCCGGGCCACCGTTCATAGCACTGAATGAGGTTTGCATGAGTGTGAACAACGACTTCCTGAATTGGAAGGGCCTGAGAAGAACCGATCCCGACCGGCCACGACCCCTGGCCGATGCCATCTTGAGATTGATCTGGGAAGAACAGCAGATCTCAAGAGTGGATATCGCCACCAAAGCCGGCCTATCCCGATCCACCGTATCGGAAATCGTTGGAGAGATCCTTCCTCTGGGTCTGGTCGCCACCGTGGGTGAAGGCCCATCCAGCGGTGGCCGCCGCCCCATCGTTCTCGAATTTCAAGACGACGCCTGCGTCATTCTCGGTATCGAGATGGGCGGATCCCACATTGCAGTGGCCCTCACGAATTTGCGCGGAAAGGTCGTGGCTTGGGAAAGCCGTGACCATCCGGTGCGAAGCGATCCGGTTGGCACGCGAAAGCTCATTGCCGAACTCTGCAAAATCTGTCTGGCAACACCTGCTGCGGCGGGACGACCCCTGGTGGGAATCGGAGTAGGCCTGTCCAGTCCGGTAGACCCCGCGCATCCCGACAAGCTCTCCACTCTGGTTCTACCCGAATGGAATGAGAGATTGGGGCTGGACGATCTCAGCGAGACTTTTGGTGTGCCGCTGATGGTCGACAACGACGCGAACCTGGGAGCTCTCGCGGAACACTGGTGGGGACTCGAACAGGAGACCCAAGATCTTGCCTTTATCAAGGTCGCCACGGGCATCGGTTCCGGACACATCATCGACGGCGAGATCTATCGTGGATCCACGGGCGTGGCCGGAGAGATCGGCCATATCGCCATCGATCCTCATGGAAAAACTTGCATGTGTGGTCTCCGCGGTTGTTTGGCTACAAAAGTCGGCGGAGCCGCCTTGGAAGCTCGCGCGAAGGAATTGCTGGAAGATTATCCCAAGAGCAAACTCGCCAAGAAGCAATTCAACTCCAACGATATCGAAGAGGCGGCTTTGAAGGGCGACGCTCTGGCCCTCTTCGTCATTCGTGAGGCTGCTGAATTTCTGGGCATCGCCATTGCCGGTTTGCTGAATCTCATGAATCCATCCACCGTGATTCTAGGTGGAGAGTTTGCGAGACTGGGAGAGCTTGTACTCCAACCGCTTCGCGAAACGGTCCAGAGCCGTACCCTGGTTAATTCTGTTGCTGCCGCGGAAATCAGAGTCAGCACTCTGGGACCCCAGTCGGTAGCCATAGGTGCTGCAACCCTCGTGCTAAAAGAAGCGCTTGGCGACTCCAGTCTTTTCCCACTAGGGAAGATAAACTCTCAAGGCGGAAGCTGATGAAGCGCGGATTGGCGACCCTCGTCTCGATCCTTGTTCTCTCGCTGCTGGCATGTTCAGAGGACAATCAACCCGAACCGGAGTATGGCCTGATCTGGCAAGACGAGTTTGAAGGGCCCGCCGGCGAACTTCCCAACCCCGAACGTTGGCAATTCGATATCGGCACCGATTGGGGCAATCTCCAACTCGAGTACGACACCAACCGTCCCGAAAACGTCAGCTTGGACGGTGAAGGGCATCTAGCCATCACCGCCAGGGAGGAGTTGTTCGAAGGGCAGGACTACACTTCCGCTAGAATCAAAACCAAGGATCTCTTCGAGAGAAAATGGGGACGCTTCGAAGCTCGTATCAAGTTGCCGGTCGGGCAGGGTATCTGGCCCGCTTTCTGGATGCTTGGCGACGACATCGATCAAGTTGGCTGGCCCCAGTGCGGGGAAATCGACATCATGGAATACCGCGGTCAGGAGCCGCGAGTTCTCCACGGTACAATTCACGGTCCGGGTTACGCAGGCGATAACTCAATTGGCAACTCGCACATTCTCGCCCAGGGCGGATTCAACTTGGGCTTCCACGAGTTCGCCATCGAATGGGATGAAACCGGTATCACTTGGCTGGTGGATGGACACGTCTATCACCGCGCTGAACCGGCGGACGTACCTCCAGGCAGCGATTGGGTCTTTGACCACCCCCACTTCATTTTGTTAAATCTTGCCGTGGGTGGTCGTTGGGTCGGTTCGCCCGACGAGGAAACCGTATTCCCCCAGACCATGCTCGTGGACTGGGTTCGTGTTTACGGGACTCTCCCATAAATAGGAAGGCCCGGTCATCGACCGGGCCCTGTTCCCATCCCCTATCACAAGATCTAGATGGCTAGGTGGAGATAGGTTCGAATCTCCCACTCATTGCCCTCGTCCAATCCTTCCGGATAGCTTTCGCCTTCGCCCGGCTCCGCCACGTTATCAGGCCGATACCGATTAGAGTATCGATCCAAGCTCCGATAGGTGGCCCTCACGCCGAAACGTGTTTGAGGATTACCAAACCACTGCGGTGAACCCAGTGTGAAGGAGAGATCCCCCATGAGCTGCACGGG
>JACNKJ010000139.1 GCA_014382085.1 bacterium | reverse complement strand
TGTGCAGGGTGAAGACCCTTCCCAAGATTGCATCCAGATTGGGATTCAGGTTGCCTTGTGGTAATCGCAGCTCAAAATCTGCAAGCAATGGGCGAACTCTTAACTTCAAGTCGCGGCCCTCTCGCCGCACCCGAATCGAATACTCGCTGTTCGTACTCCCCACCTGCACCTGTTCGCCGGTATCCAGCAATAGAGTCTGAGATGACTCCTGTTGAATGGAACAGACAAGCTCGTCTCCTGGCTGAAGACGATAGGAGAGTCGTTCGGCCACTGCCTCCTGCCCCTGCAGCAGTGTGAATACGAAGATCAAAATAGATAGGATTGGTCCGAAAACCTCGAGCCTCTTCGATCGCATCATCATCATCCTCCATCCGGTAATCGAGAGGCCAAGCTTAGATTGAAACATCCCCTGCGACAAGCAAGGGATGAAAAAAGACCTCAGAGATATGCCGTTGGGACTTCGTCTATAAGAGTCCAAAGGTGCTTTCAGCGAAGACCCGAATGGGCTCCCAGTAAATTCCAAAGAGCAGGGTAAGTCCCGCCAGCACGGTGACCACAGTGGTGGTGACCGCAGGTGCGACCAAGCGTCCCTCGGGAAGAATCATTTCGCCTTCGGTGCCGTCGATGAGCATAACCTTGGCGATGCGCATGTAGTAGGCCAGGGAAATCACCGAGTTGAGCAGACCCACGATAGCCAGCCAAATCCATCCGCTTTCGATGAGCGCGGCGAAAAGATAGAACTTGCCGATGAAGCCGAAGGCCGGCGGCAGTCCCGTAAGGCTAAAGAGGAATACACCCATCATGATCGCCAGCCAGGGATTGCGTTTCCAAAGGCCACGCATGGCGCGAATGTCTTCGGTACCGGCCTGATCGACCACCGCTGAAATCACCATGAAGGCGCCGAAGTTCATGAGCAGGTAGGCGAAAAGGTAGAATACGATGGCCGTCATGCCCGCCGTGTTCATGAGCACCACGGCCATGAGCAAGTATCCCGCGTGGGCGACGGAGCTGTAAGCCATCAGTCGCTTGAGATTGTCCTGCCAAAGGGCCGTGAGATTTCCGATGAACATGGTCGCCACACTAATGGCGGCGATGAGCCCGGGCCAGATCAGACTGAGTTCGCCCTCGGCAAGATTCGTGGAGTGAAAGAGCCTGAGCAGCAAGGCGAAGCCCGCGGCCTTGGGCCCTACCGACAGGAAGGCTGTCACCGCGATGGGTGCGCCTTCATAAACATCGGGTGCCCACATGTGGAAGGGAACCGCCGCCACCTTAAATCCCAAGCCCGCAAGCACCAGAACCACCGAGATGAACAGGGTCACAGTATTGGGCGATTTCAGAGCCATGGTCGAAGCGATGGCGCCGAACTCCAGACTTCCGCTCATACCATAGAGGAAACTCATGCCCAGTAGCATGACTCCCGAGGCCAGCCCCCCGTAGATGATGTACTTAATGCCCGCCTCACGGCTGCGTAGATTGCCCTTAAGGCTCGCCACCAGCGCATAGGAGATGATGGATACCATCTCCATGGCCAGATAGGCCATGAGCAGGTTGCGCGCAGAGGCCATAAGCATCATGCCGAGGACCACGGTAAGGACCAGTCCGCTGAACTCCGAACCCTGCTTCTCAAGTTCCTTGCTGTAGGCGGCCATGACAATGGTCAAAGCGCCGACGATGAGGAAGAAGAGGCGGAAGAGATGCGTGAAGCCGTCCGCGGCAATGAGACCTTCGAAGAGCGAGGTGGACTCATTTCCTAGCTGTCCCACCGCGGCCGTGATGGCCAACAGCACGAAGATCAAGGGGCCCCCGCTCAATTTCCTGGACAAACTTCCCAGGAAGGCGAAGAGGATGCCCGCCATGAGCCAGAGCTCCGGCGCGAATCGACTCAGACTGCTCAGGTTCTCCATTAGAATCCCGCCGCCGTTACAGGTCCGACATGCAGCACAAGGTAGTTCAAGGTATCACTGATGAGATCGAGCACCGGCATGGGCCAAACCCCCAGCACGATAACGATGATGGCCAAGGGCACCAGCATGACCCACTCACGAACATCCATGTCCGTGAGATCCTTGTACTTGGGGTTCAGTTCACCCAGGAAGATGCGCTGGAAGGTCCAGAGCAGGTAGGCCGCCGTAAGCACCACGCCCATCATGGACACGATGGTGAAGACCCTGAAGGTCTGGAAGGCGCCCAGGAAAACCAGTACCTCGCTCACGAAGCCGCTGAGACCCGGCAGTCCCAGGCTCGCGAAGAATGCCAGAGCCGTGAAGCCCGTGTAGGCGCCCACGCGACTGGCCAATCCGCCAAAGCCCTCGATGTTGCGATGATGCGCGCGGTCGTAAACCACGCCCACCAAGAGGAAGAGCATGGCGGCAATGATACCGTGGTTGAACATCTGCAGCACGGCGCCCTGAATGCCCTGAGGCGTCATGGCCGCCATGCCGAGCATCACGTATCCCATGTGACTGACGGACGAGTAGGCCACAAGTTTTTTGAGGTCCTTTTGCGCCATTGCCACCAGTGCGCCGTAGATGATGTTGATCATTCCGATCACGGCAAGGAACCAGGCAAAGCGCGCCGTAGCCTCCGGAAGCATGGAGAAGTTGATGCGAAGCAAGCCGTAGACTCCCATCTTCAGGAGCACGCCGGCCAGGACAACAGAGATGGCTGTGGGCGCTTCCACGTGCGCATCGGGAAGCCAGGTGTGGAAGGGGAAGGCCGGAATCTTGATGGCGAAGCCGATGTAAAGCGCAAACCAGAGCAGCGCTTGCACCCCCACCGCGATTCCCTTGGTGGCCTGCATGATCTCGATCATGTTGAAGGTTTTACCGGCTTGGTAGTAAAGGTAGATCATGGCGATGAGCATGAACACGCTACCAAAGAGCGTGTAGAGGAAGAACTTGATAGCCGCATAGATCTTTCGCGGACCTCCCCAGATGCCAATGAGGAAGTACATGGGCAGCAGCATCACTTCCCAGAAAACGTAGAAGAGGAAGAAATCAAGCGAGCAGAACACGCCGAGCATACCCGTTTCGAGCAGCAGGAAGAGGGCGAAGTATGCTTTCAACTGCCGCTTGATATTGAAACTGGCGAGCATCGCAATGCAGCTAATAAGGGTCGTGAGAATCACCATGGAAATGCTGATTCCATCCACACCCAGGAAGTAGCTTATGTTGAAGCTCTCAATCCAGGTATGGGGTCCCTCGGTGAACTGGAACTGCTCCAGGTGTTTCCCCGCGAAGACGCGTTCGAAATTTTGATAGAGCTGAATCGACCAGAAAAGCGGCGGCAAGGTGGCCGCTAGACCGATCCACTTGACCCACTTCTCCCGGCTTTTGGGAAGCAGCAGAATTACCGCTGCCCCGATCAGGGGGAAGAAGGTGATCCAACTGAGGATGTGGCTAGGCATGGTTCAGGCGACCTCCTCTGTCGTCCGCGTCATTCTATGAATCCCCGCTCCTAGCGAGGAAATCCGATCAAAAGTCCGAGGATCACCAGGAGCACAGTCCCGGTGGCCACGGCGTAGGCGTAACTCTGAATGCGTCCGGTCTGAAGGCGGCGCAGGCGCTCGCCGGCCACCTTGGCCGCATCGGCCACGGCGTTGACCATTCCGTCGACGAAGGCCGAGTCGATCCATCCGCTGACGATGGATGTCCAACGTGTCAGCGTGGCGACTCCGTTGACGATTCCGTCGATGATCTTCGCGTCGAATCGGTAGAGCCCTCGCATGCTGCGCAGCACGTTCCGCACGACGGCCCAGTCGTAGATCTCGTCTACGTAGTATTTGTTGAGCAGCAGCTGGTGGATCACCCGGAAGCGTTTCGCAAGCTTCTCGGGAATGTCCGGACGCCGCGTATAGATGAAGAGCGCCAGCAGACCCGAAAGAGCCGCGCCAAGTACCGAAAGACCCATGAGCCAGTATTCGGCCGGATCGATGGCATGATGCTCGCCGCCGTGCTCCTCGGCGTGGCCTCCTTCGGCGTAGGCTTCTTCATGAACCTCGCCGGGGCTCTCGTCACCGGGCAGTCGATGTCCATCGCCGCCGTGAACGGGCTCGGCGGCATGTTCATCCGCCGCGTGTTCCTCTTCCGCGGCTAAGGCCGTGGACACCAGTGTCGGCGCCTGCCATTGGGCATGGGCCTCGCCATCGTGATAGTACATGGCGGGTTCGAGCCACTGATGAATGCGATTGGCGCCGCCGAGCGCATGGGGCACGCCGGTGAATCCACCGACGGTAGCCAGGAGGGCCAGCACCACCAGAGGCGCCACCACCACCCAAGGCTGTTCTTTCAGATGACTCTTGGTGTGCTCGTCGGCGCGGTTTTCGCCGAAGAAGGTGAGGGCCACCAAACGGAACATGTAGAAGGCCGTAAGCAGAGCGCCTAAAAATCCCATGAGCCAAAGTCCCTTGTGGCCGCTCTCCCAGACCTTCCAAAGAATCTCGTCCTTGCTGAAGAATCCAGCGAAGGGCGGAATGCCCGCAATGGCCACCGTGGATACCAGGAAGGTGCCGAAGGTCCAGGGCATCTTGCGGGCCAGGCCGCCCATCTTGCGGATGTCCTGCTCGTGATGCATGGACAGGATCACGCTGCCCGAGCCGAGAAAAAGGCAGGCCTTGAAGAAGGCGTGGGTCATCAGATGAAAGATGCCGGCGCTGAAAGCGGCGACTCCCACACCGAGCATCATGTATCCCAGCTGGCTCACGGTGGAGTAGGCCAGCACCTTCTTGATGTCGTTTTGCGCCAGACCGATGGTGGCGCTAAAGAGGGCCGTGAGCCCGCCCACCAGGGCCACCAGGGTCATGACCTCGGGGCTGAGGATGAAGATGAAGTTGAGCCGGGCCACCATGTAGACGCCGGCGGTCACCATGGTGGCGGCGTGGATCAGCGCGCTCACCGGGGTGGGGCCGGCCATGGCGTCGGGGAGCCACACGTAGAGTGGGATCTGGGCCGACTTGCCGCAGGCGCCCACCAGCAGCAACACCGCCACTATGCCGGCGATGGTGAATGCGCCCAGGCCCAGGGGGCTCCAGACGTGCAGCAGCTTCTGGGCGCTATCCGCGATCTCGGCGATGTTGAGGGTGTCCACGGTGCTGAAGATGAGGAACATGCCCAGCACAAAGGCGAAATCACCCACGCGGTTGACGATGAAGGCCTTGCGCCCGGCAGTGGCGTTCTCGTCCCCCAGGACCTTGGTGCCGCTCTTGTTGAACCAGAAGCCGATGAGCAGGTAGGAGCAGAGGCCCACCCCTTCCCAGCCCACGAAGAG
>JACNKJ010000120.1 GCA_014382085.1 bacterium | reverse complement strand
ACCATCATGGATCCCCATCCCCCGCGCTCCTAAGTTCTGCAGGCCGCATCCTTCGGCAAGGGAACAGTGACACGCTACAGTCAGACCTTGCGCGTGGAGATGCTATACCTCGCCATTCCCGCAGTATCCGGCGAAGAAACCCTTGGCTTCACTCGCACGGCCCTGCCTCTGGACAGTGTCAATCGCCGCCTGAAGGACGCCCGGCGAAGCATCCTGCTAGGCGCGGGAATGGCTAGTATTTTGGCCCTGCTTCTCGGAATCATCCTGGCGCGGCGCAGCACATTTCCCCTGCGAAACATGACACGCGCGGCCCGCGACATGGCCGAAGGCAAGAATCACGGTCGCGTGCCGGAGGGTCAGGGCAGCGTGGAAATGCGAGAACTGGCCGCCGCATTCAATTCCATGAACGATCAATTACGGGAGCGCATGGAAGCGGTGTCGGGCGAACGAAACAAGCTGGCCGCAATCTTGTCCGGCATGAAGGAAGGCGTTCTCGCCGTGGATGCACAAGAGCGCATCCTTCACGTGAATGGCCTGGGTGCCGAACTGCTCCGCCTCGATGTGAATAGGGACCTCGGTCGGCCTATCTGGGAATGCAGCCGGGTCACGGAGGCCAACGAGCTGCTGGGTCAGGCCATTAGGGAAAACCGTTTTCTGCGACGGGAGATCACGGCGGTGAGTGCGACGCGGCAACGAATTATCGAGTTGAAAGCCTCGCCCCTGGCTTGCGAAGAAGGTCGACCCGCCGGCGCCGTCCTGGTGCTCAACGAAGTCACCGACATTCGCCAATTGGAAGCCATGCGCCGCGACTTCATCGCCAATGCCTCCCATGAGTTGAAGACGCCCTTGACCGTCATTCGCGGTTTGACCGAGACACTTCACGAAGAACCCCAAATGGACGCCGATTCCCGCGAGCGTTTCATCGACAAGCTGAATCGTCAGGTGGGTCGATTGGCCGGTCTGGTGAGCGACCTTCTATCCCTATCGAGGGTCGAAGGCGATCGCGAACAATTTGAAATGGAAACCGTCGATTTGCTTGAGCTCGCCAAGACATCCTACAAAGAGAACTTGCCGGTGGCCGAGGCTAAGGGAGTTTCCCTCAGAGTCCAATTGCCTAACTACTCCATTCCGGTTACCGGCGATCGGTCTGCGTTGACTCAAGCCTTGGAAAACTTGCTCGACAATGCCCTAAACTACACCCCCAAGGGCGGCGAAGTGACCCTGAAGGCGAAAATTCACGAAGGCCAAGCAGTGGTTGAAGTTGAAGATACGGGTATCGGCATCGAGCCCGAGGACCAACTTCGCATCTTCGAACGTTTTTTCCGTGTGGACAAGGCCCGCAGCCGAGAGCTGGGCGGAACAGGCCTGGGCCTCTCCATTGTTAAGCACACTGTGCTCAGCCACGGCGGTGAAGTATCCGTTGAGAGTGAACCCGGGCGAGGAAGCCGTTTCCGCCTGCGAATCCCCCTAAGCGCCTAACTCGGCATTCCGCCGATCTTAATCCGCCCTTTATCCAATCTTTACATAAATAACCGACATTGGCGGCGCTTGGCGTTCAGCCGAAGGACCTTCAAACAAACGAGGACGAAAATGAAATTGTATCTGCGCATCCTCAGCGTGGCGGTCGCCATCGCGGCCATGGCTTCCGTTTCCTGGGCTGGTGAGTCCAAGACCACAATCGGCGGCACCTTCTACTACGACTACTTCGTGAACACGACTTCCGGAGCTGACACACTCCCCGACGCCAGCAAGGGTTTCGAACTGCGTCGCGCTTATCTCACCGTGAAAAAGAGCTGGGGCGACATGTTGTTCCGCTACACAAGCGATGTGAGCTTCAGTGAAGAGACCGGCAATCTCAATGCCTACACGAAGTATGCCTACCTTCAGCGCAAGTGCATGCTGCTTCCCGGCTCTGTTCTTGTGTTCGGACTGCACAGCCCCATGTCCAACGGCTGGATCGAACAGCGCTGGCACTATCGCTCCATGGCTAAAACTATGAGTGACGCTCAGAAGTGGACACACTCCTCCCAGTTGGGTCTCGGCCTGCAGGGCAAGGCTTCCGATGGTGTCGTGGAGTACTACTTCGACATCAACAACGGCAACGGCTACAAGAATCCCGTAGCCAAAGACGGCATGGGTTTCTCCGGTCGCCTGGCCTTCCAGCCCGTTCCCGGTTTCTACCTATCGGGACTCTTTGACAGCAACACCCCCGGCGGCGACAAAACCGAAGCCAACACCTACTTCGAAGGTCTGGCTGGTTACGACGCAGGCGCTTTCGAACTCTACGCTCAGTACGGCATGTTCACCAACGGTAACGCCGACGATATAAAGTCGACGGGCATTTCCGTCTTTGGTCGCGCGGCCGTCAAGGAAGGCATTAATCTAGTGGGTCGCTTCGACATGATCGATCCCGACACCGACAATGACAATGACGGACACAACTGGATCTTGTTTGGATTTGATTTAGAAGCTCACGAGAACTTCTTCTTCCAGCCCAGCTTCCGTATGACCAGCTACGAGGCCGACGGCATTGACGGCGAATCTGAGTTCGTCCTGACCTTCTACGGAAAAATCTAGGACTACATACTCCCGCTTTTGGCTGGGATTGAAGGAGAGATTTGATGAAGAAAATCCTACTGTTGGCGCTTCTTCCGGTACTGTTTCTGTCCGCTTGTGGCGAGAAAGAGTCCGCTAGTAAGGACGGCCTCACCGGCGCTGTCAGGGTCGACGGCTCAAGCACGGTCTTTCCCATCACCGAAGCCGTGGGAGAGGAATTTCAGAATCTCCCCCGCGGCCTCCGCGTGACCGTGGGAATCTCCGGCACCGGCGGCGGCTTCAAGAAGTTCCTGGCGGGCGAGACCGACATCAACGACGCCTCCCGCCCCATCAAGGGCAAGGAAGTGAAGATGGCCGATGAAGCGGGTGTGGAGTTCGTGGAAATTCCCGTCGCTTTCGACGGCCTATCCGTCTTGATCAATCCGGCTAATAACTGGGTCGACCACATGACCATCAACGAGCTGCACAAGATTTGGCAGCCCGGCAGCACCGTGAAGACCTGGAAAGACGTCCGTGCCAGCTGGCCCGCCCAGCCCATCACGCTTTATGGTCCCGACGTTGACTCCGGAACCTTCGATTACTTCACGGAAGTGGTGAACGGCAAGAGCCAGGTCTGCCGCCCCGACTACACCGCGAGCGCGGACGACAACGTTCTCGTGACCGGTATCGCCGGCGATGTGAATGCCCTGGGATACTTCGGCTACGCGTACTATGAAGAGAACAAGGACAAGCTCAAGCTCGTGCCCATCGACGGCGGCGCAGGACCGGTGCTTCCCTCCGAGAGCACGATCAACAATGGCAGCTACGCGCCCCTGAGCCGCCCACTGTTCATCTACGTGAGTGAAGGCGCCGCCGCACGCCCCGAGATCCAGGCCTTCATCAAGTTCTACATGGAGCAAGCCGCCGCACTATCCGCCGAAGTGGGCTACGTTGCCCTGCCCGACGAAGCCTACCGATTAGCCATGGCGAAGTTCAGCAGACTGAAGACCGGCTCGGCCTTCAACACCGAGAAAGCCAAGAGCGGCGATTACAGTATCTCCGAAATTCTTTCGTGGTAGTTAACATAGACGCGGCTGGGAAAAGGAAATGAGAGACACAATCGACCTCCGATTCACCAAGCGGCGTCGACCCGGAGAGGAGGGCATCAAAAGCCTTCTGCTACTTAGCGCCCTTCTCTCCATTATTACTACGGCGGGCATCATTGGGGTACTCGGCCGCGAAACCTGGGACTTCTTTCGGGAAGTCCCTGTTTTTAGTTTTCTTTTCGGTCTGAAATGGACCCCCCTGCTCGAACCTAGATCCTACGGTGTGCTCCCCCTCCTGGGCGGCACCACCATGATCGTAGTGGGCTCGGCGCTCATTGCCCTGCCGGTGGGACTGGGAAGCGCTATCTTTCTGAGTGAGTACGCCAGTGAGCGCACCCGTAGCATCTTAAAACCCATTTTGGAAATTCTCGCGGGTGTGCCCACCGTCGTTTACGGCTACTTCGCCCTAACAACCGTCACGCCCCTGCTGCGCAGCATTCTCCCGCAAACCAAAATCTTCAACGCCGCCAGCGCATCGGTGGTGGTAGGCATCATGATTCTTCCCATGGTGGCCTCGCTTTGCGACGACGCCCTCCGCGCCGTGCCCGGTTCATTGCGTCAGGCGGGACATGCATTGGGCGCCACGCGCTTGGAAGTGTCCACACAGGTCGTTGTGCCGGGCGCACTTTCGGGAATTCTCGCATCCTTCGTACTCGCGGCCTCTCGAGCTTTCGGCGAGACCATGGCCGTGACCTTGGCCGCCGGCGCCACCCCGAACTTGACGGCCAATCCCCTGGAAAGCATTCAGACAATGACCGCCTACATCGTTCAGGTAAGCCTGGGCGACACACCCGCCGGTGGCGTGGAGTACAGGACCATCTTTGCCGTAGGCTCCCTGCTTTTCCTGATCACCTTGGGAATGAACATTCTGGCGAATCGGATTCTCCGAAGATATCAGGAGGTCTACGAATGAGTCAGGATCGCTGGGTTGGCATTTCGAATTTGAGACGACGCCACAATCAGGCGCGATGGGCGCGACACGGATTCGCCGCGCTAACGGGGCTTGGCGTTGTGTTGCTCGCCATTCTGTTGGCCCGCGTGGTCCGCGAAGGTGCGGGATGGCTGGATCTCAATTTCCTGATCAGCTTCCCCTCCCGCTTTCCGGAAAAGGCGGGCATTCTTTCCGCCTTGGCCGGCACGCTCTGGCTCATTAGCCTGACCGGGGTCATCTCCGTACCTGTGGGTGTTGCCGCCGCCGTTTATCTGGAAGAATTCTCAAGGCCTGGACGACTCAAAACCTTCATCGAAATCAACATCGCCAATCTCGCAGGAGTGCCGTCCATTGTTTACGGTCTCCTGGGATTGGCAATCTTCGTGCGAACCTTCGGCCTCGGTCGCAGCGTCCTGGCCGGTGCGCTCACCATGAGCCTGCTCATCTTGCCGGTAATCATCATTGCCTCGCGCGAAGCCATCAAAGCCGTGCCACAGTCATTGCGCCAAGCCGCCATGGCCTTGGGCGCCACAAGATTGCAGACGGTTCGTCATCACGTGCTGCCATCCGCCTTACCCGGCATGCTCACGGGAGTCATCCTCGCACTTTCCCGCGCCATCGGCGCGACCGCCCCCCCCATTATGATCGGCGCACTTACCTACACCGCCTTCACGCCAGACGGTCCCACTTTCATATGAGGC
>JACNKJ010000048.1 GCA_014382085.1 bacterium | reverse complement strand
GAGGGCGGGGTCCGCATGGTGGTCCAAATTCGGGGGTGGGGGAATCCCAGGCCGGGCTACTCCCCGGGTGGCCAGCCTCGCGCCCTGCAGTAGGGGGGGCGTTCCCCCCCCGTAGCCCGGATTTGTTTTCCCCTCTCCTGGGGCGCGGCGGTCCCCTCCCGGGCCCGTCCCCATCCCCGCCGTGGCCAAGCCGCCGCTGTTGCAGTGTGTGAGAATCCCGTCGCCAGGATTGATCAGCGCTGCGCCCTGGGCTGCCATTCCCTCGCAAAGCTCCACATCCTCGCTGAAGATGGCCTCGGCTTCGCGTACTTTATCTTTCCCCGCCAACACGCGATCCACCGCCGCCTTCAGATTCACGGCCGTGGGGCGAGCCGCGCTAAGGGCCGCGCCGGCCTCCGTCAATTCACCCTCGTCCGCTCCCTGCTCGACACTATGCGCCAAGGACAGGGCCGCCGCCACGCCGATGAGCGGCGCACCGCGCACGCGAAGGGAAACGATGGCCTCGATCATGGTCTGGGTATCGTGAATCTTCAGCCAAACTTCTTCCTGGGGGAGGTGGGTCTGGTCGAGAATTTCCAGTTCGCCAGCGCGCACGCGCAAACCCAGTGAATCGAGATCCTTCAAGGTTTCCTCCCGGCGAGGATGGCTTTCACTTCGTCTGGAGGAAGGGGCTGCGGATTACCCATGCGGAACGCGTCCCGCAGTATGCAGGCGACCTGTTCCAGTTGCTCGAGGAGGATCAGTGCCTCCTCCACGCTTGCGCCCCATGTAACTGCGCCATGGCGGTCCAGGATGATTGCTCGACATTCTGGCAGGAACGGCAAAATGGATTTCGCCAGTTCTTCGCTACCGGGTCGTGCATAGGATGCAATGGGAATTCTGCCGAAGGCGAGAAGTGATTCCGCAAGATACTCCGCCGGCATCTCGCTCGCGCCGGGATGTGCCAGGCTCCAGGCTACGGCCACAGGCGGATGCGCGTGTATTACAATCTTCGCCTCGGGGCAGGCTCGATAGAGTTCCGCATGCATGACACTTTCGGTTGATGGATTGCCGCGCAAAACGCGGCCGTTTGGATCGAGTAGCGCGAGATCGCTTTCGCCAATCTCGGCCTTGGCTCGGCCCGCTGGCGTGATGAGAATCTGTCCGCCCGGCAAGCGGCAACTCAAATTGCCCTCGCTGCCTGCGATGAGTCCTCGTGCGTGGAGACGGCGGCCAAGATCGACCAGGCTTTCGTGTCGTCCCTTGCGAAGGATGGCGGAGGTGGACATGGGATCCTCGAGTGCTCGCTGCGACCGGGTGCACTTCTTTGAAAGCCTCTGGGAATCAAGGAGATTCGCTTGATATACTGAAAATCAAGTTAAGCGCCTTGATAAAGCGAGGGCTTTGCAAAGATCCAATTCTCATGAGAGAGATTAACGAAAGGGTGCAAACTGGCCTAGGCTTTTCGGCGGCCGGTGAACTATAGCGCCAGCATCCTCTCCATGGGCACGAGAGCCTTCAGCCGTAGGTCTTCATCCATCTCGATGCGGGGCTCAAGGTCGCGCAGGCAGAGATAGAGTTTCTCCAGAGTGTTCAGTTTCATGTAGGGACACTCGTTACAATTGCAGCTGTTCTCATCGTAGGGCGCGGCGATCAATGTTTTGCCCGGCGCTTGCTTGCCCATTTCGTGAAGAATGCCCGTCTCGGTTCCTACGATGAATTCCTGGGCATCGCTCTCGCGCACAAAATCCAGAAGCTTCTTGGTGGATCCTACAAAGTGCGCGTGCTGAAGCACGGCTTCTTCGCACTCGGGATGGGCGATGAAGAGCGCTTTCGGGTGCCTCGCCATTTCCTCCACGATCTTGCGTTCGCTGAATGTTTCGTGCACCACGCAGGTGCCCGGCCAGAGATCCATGTTCCGTCCCAGCTCCTTGTTGAGCCAGGCACCCAGGTTCTTGTCGGGTACGAATAGAATGGGCTGGTCCTCGGGAAAGGACGCCACCACCTTCTCCGCATTACCCGATGTGCAAATGATATCCGCCTGGGCTTTGGTCTCGGCCGTGCAATTGATGTAGGCGATCACCTTGTGATCGGGATGCTCGGCCTTCCAGGCAGCCAGCTCGTGGCCGGGGCAGGAATCGGCGAGGGAACATCCCGCATCCATGTCGGGGATGACCACGGTGGCTTCGGGGTTCACGATCTTGGCCGTCTCCGCCATGAAGTGCACACCCGCGAACACGATGACCTCGGCCTTGGCCTGTTTGGCGGCTTGGGCAAGGGCTAGGCTGTCGCCAAGGTGATCGGCCAGATCCTGAATTTCCGACTCTTGATAATAGTGTGCCAGCAGCACAGCGCCTTTCTCCTTCTTCATGCGAAGGATTTCGGCTTCCAGGTCGAGGTCGGCGGGGATGATGGGGTCGATAGTCGCGGACATGGGCCACCTCCGGGGGCGCTTCCATTTTACAGAGCCGCCCAAGGAATACAAGACCGACCCTCCTTGTGAAAAAACTCCTCAATTCGCCACCGGGTCTTGACGAAAGCTTGTTATGAGCATATGTTCATAACTAAGACCGGAGGAAACATGCCCCGACCCCAAAATCAGCGCCGCATTCCCGATCATCTGGAAGAGCGAATCTTCAAGCCCCAGGCGGTTCCCAGTTCTCAGCTGGAGACCCTGGAGCTGACTCTCGATGGATTGGAAGCCATGCGCTTGGTGGATTTCGAGGGTCTGTATCAGGAAGCCGCAGCCGAGCGCATGGGGGTAAGCCGGGCAACTTTCGCCCGGGTACTTCAGCGCGCGCGTCAGACGGTGACCGAGGCCCTTGTGCAGGGCAAGCGGCTCAATATCGAGGGCGGGCATATTCAAAGGAAACGTGGCAAGGGCAAATGGCCCTGTCCCGTACATGGTGCCGATGGACGCCGCGGCCGTGGATGCCACTGCGCTGGCACCGGCCATGGACAAGGAAAAGGTCGCGGAGGATCCCGCGGCAGCAAAGTTGATAGGAGTTGAAATGCCTGGATTGAATCGAAAAGGCCCGGAAGGAAAGGGTCCCAGGACCGGTCGTGGACGCGGCCGATGCAATGGCGAAGAAAGCAAGGAACAGGAAACGAGTGAAACGGAATTTTGGCCGGGCCGAGTTAGGAATCGTCGCCGGGGAATGGGTCGGGGCTTAGGCCGCGGCCAAGGAGCCGGCATGGGCCGAGGCTATGGCCGTAGAACAATTGTGGAAAGTGAGGATCGATGAACAGCAGCACTATGAGTATCGCCGTGGCCTCCGCCGACCTGCAGGGGATTGACGGTCAGGTTAGCGAGCATTTTGGTCGCTGTCCTGCCTACACCCTGGTGGAGGTGGTGGAGGGTGTCGTTCACGACAGTCGCATTGAAAGTAATCCCTTCGTCGAGGGTCACGCTCCCGGACAGATTCCCGAATATATCGCGGATTTAGGGGCCAATGTGATCCTTACCGGAGGCATTGGTGGACGCGCCATTCAGTTTTTTGAGCAACGCGGAGTGCAGGTTGCTGCTGGCTTCAATGGCCCGGTTAAGAATGCCGTGGAGGCTTTTCTTCGCGGTGAATTGCGAGAGTCTGACCCCTGTTCCGGTGGACATGGAGATTGTCACGATTGAGGAGAGTTATCATGAAAATTGCCGTCGCCTGTGAAGGCAGCCTTCCCGAAGATTCCATCAGTATGGTGATGGCTCGTTGCGCGAGCTTCCAAATTCTCGATACGGAATCGGGGAACTTGGAGTCGAAACCAAACTTGCTCAAAGATGGTGAACACGGTACTGGAGTGAAGGTCGCACAGTGGCTTCTCGAAGAAGGAGTCACTCTTGTGGTCTCGGGGAAGGTCGGTCCACAGGCTCAGAAGGTCTTCGATGAAGCTGGAATGAAGACCCTAGCTCTCAAGGATGGTCGAGCTAGCGATATCTTGAGCAAACTGCGCAAGGATTTCGATTCGTGATTATCGCGGTAGCAAGTGGAAAAGGTGGAACGGGCAAGACTACTGTAGCCACAAGTCTCGCCCGTATCGCTGCCGATAAGCTTTCAACGGATATCTGTCTTATTGATTGCGATGTGGAAGGTCCTAATGCGGACATTTACCTGAAGCCACGGATCAGCGGCACGAAGCTATCTACGCAGCCAGTTCCCGTGGTCGACTCCGAGGCCTGCAATATTTGTGGGAAGTGCGCCGAGGTTTGTGCCTTCGGCGCCATCGCGGTTCTTCCGGATCGAGTCTTGATTTTCGACGATCTCTGTATGGGCTGCGGCAGTTGCGTATGGCAGTGCCCCGAGAACGCACTTTCCGAAAAGGATCATGTCCTCGGAGAAATGCGAGAGGGAAGTACGTCTACCTTAGCCTTCGCCCAAGGGCGGCTTGAGGTTGGTCGGTCCCGGGCCACACCCATCATCCGCAATCTAAAGAAGTGGCAGATACGACCCGAGCGAAATGCCTGGTACATTCTGGATGCGCCTCCAGGCTCGGCATGCGCAACGCTTGAAGCAGTTCGCGACGCGGATTTCATCCTACTGGTAGCCGAACCGACGCCCTTGGGCCTTCACGATCTTTCGCTGTTGGTGGGCGCCGTGCGAGAGGGCTTGGGTACTAATATGGGTGTGATCATCAACAGAAGCCGAGGTCGGGACGGTCCATTGGAAGACTATTGTCTTCGTGAGAAGCTCCCCATTCTCGCACGCATTGAGTTTTCTCGCGAGATCGCCGCGGCAGGAGCTGAAGGACAGGCCTTGGATGAGGTAATGCCACAAATTCGACAAACATGGGAAGGGCTGCTGGGGGATATTCAATGAAACAGCTTGTTGTTCTCAGTGGAAAAGGCGGAACGGGTAAGACTTCACTCAGTGCGGCCCTTGCCAATCTCGCGGCCAAAGAATTGAACCTGGTCTTGGTTGACGCGGACGCGGACGCCGCCAATCTCGCCCTCTTGCTCGATGCGCCGAAAGGTGAGCATCATGATTTCATTGGTGGGAAAATTGCCGTCATCGACCCTCTCGTTTGTAAGGGATGTGGCCAGTGCATCGAAGTCTGTCGCTTTGATGCTCTGGAACCCGGTGTTCCAACCAAGGTCAATAGAATTGCCTGTGAAGGCTGCGGATCTTGTAGCGCGATCTGTCCGATAGACGCCATTAGCATGGAACTCACTGTCAGTGGCCACTGGATTGTGTCACCTTGCTCAGTTGGAAACCTCTTTCACGCACGACTTTATGCCGGCATGGAAAACACCGGCAAGTTCGTAAGCGAATTGCGCCGCCAGGCCAGGCAACACGCACAAGATTC
>JACNKJ010000209.1 GCA_014382085.1 bacterium | reverse complement strand
AGGGTGGTATCGGCGGGGACCTGTATCGAATAGGCCAGGAAGACCTCCCCACCTGGTGGAACCACGAATTCGGAGGGAGAAACCTGGGTCCAAAGGCCGCAGGAACGGGGATGGCTGCCCGGAGGATCGTAGCGATTCCATCCGCTGGCGCCGAAGAGGTAGTCGGTGATGAAGGCGCGACCGGGTTCGGCCTGATCGCCGCTGTTTCTTATAACCAGCGATCCCTCAAAGACTTGGCCAGGTTGAAGGTGGAAGGTCTCAATGAGATTTCCGTCCACGGTCAGGCTCGCCAAAGCCTGTAAGGGTAGTAGCCATAATGCGATGAGTAGTATTCGGGAGCTTCTCACGAGTACCGCCAAAAGGTCTGCGCGGGGAGAGGCTAGTTCCCCGCGCAGATGGTGTAAAGCACCTTTTTAGAGGCTTATGCGGCAGCCTGAATCGTGAAAGTCACCACATAGGCCGAAGTGGTCGCTGAAAGCGTGGCCGAGGCGGTGTAACTGAGCGTGGCCGATCCCGCTGTATTGTCGATACTCGTCACGAAATCTGCGGCCGAAGTGCCGAGGGTAATCTGGCCGCCGCTGGTACCGCCACTGATCGAAGTGGCTTCGCACTTCAGGGTGAGGCCACTGTGGGCCGCATCATAGGCGATGGTGATTTCGCGCCCGGACTGGTTAGTCGTCCAGGAAAGCGTGGTCGACGCATCAGTGGCATCGGAGAAACCCGAACCACCGGAGGGGGTCGAGAAAGTAATCGTAGCATCCCCACTCACAGCCACCTCATCGATGGCGGGAACGGTAACATCTACGTTTTGCGTGGCGGTGTTACCAGCCCAGGCGCTAGCCGCGACGAGAAGTAGTAGACCTGTAAGCCTCATGATTTTCATTGTTTACATCCTCCAAGGAAGTCCCTAATGCCATACCGGTGCCCACTTCTCCCCAAAGCGTGACTCCGGCCCTGCTATTAATCCGGGTGGGACTGAGCAGAATTCGATCCTAAACTGAGTGGAATTCAGGTGAATCGACCCTAAAGTCATTGAGGGCAATTCATTACGAAAGGTGGATCCCTGGATTCTCCCGAAAGGTATAGCTAAGTCTAGGCTCAGAGTAATCGATCTGGGGCAAGTTCTACCCCGTGCAGGGAAGAGGCGTCCACCTGGAGCGGCCGATTTCCCGCCAGACTGTCAGAATCCATTCAGGCTCATCTGAAAAAGCATATGGAGCTAAATCCCACTTGGAGGAAGTCTCAATGAAACGAGACACTTAAGATTGCTCTGCTGCATATATCAGTGCTATAGGCCTGATTTTATTCAATTACAGGCAATATCACATGTCTCAGAAACTGTGAGGCAAAGCAGCATCGGGGCTCCCCGCTGGCCTGACGCATACTTCTAGTGCAGGAGAGCCCTCTACCCACAACATGGAGCATGAGCTTGGCCTAAAACCGACTCCGTCAATCTGGCGGTTGAACTTCAGGAGAATAAGCAGGGCTATAGGCTTGTTTTATGGGTGGAAATCCGCAAGCGCTCGGGTCACACGCTCGGAGGGTTCTTCGATGGTGATGCGCCGTCGATCCGCATCCAGGATCTCGATTCGGAGGTGCAGGGCCGCCGGGGGAAGATGCACCCCCACCCGTTCCGCCCACTCCATGATCACGACACCCTCTTCAAGGGTCTCGTCGAAATAGCCGAGTTCCGTGAGCTCCTCACGGCCCCCTTCAAGGCGATAGGCATCGAAGTGATAAACGGGCAGCCGGCCTTGGTACTCGTTGAGCAGCACGAAAGTAGGGCTATCGACCCCCATGGGATCGATACCCAAGGCTGCACAGAATCCTTTGGCGAATACCGTCTTCCCCACTCCCAGATCGCCGAAAAAGGCCAGAAAATCCCCAGGCTCAGCCACCAATCCCAAGGCCGCCGCCAAGTCGGCGGTTTCCTCGGCCGAATTGCTGGTGAAGATCAGGTCTTGGGATCCAGGACGGCGCAAGGGACGATCATCTCCTCGAGGGATATGCCCCCGTGCTGGAAGCTTCCGGCGTAACGTTGTTCAAACTCGTGATAATTCGTCGGATAGACGAAAAAGTGGTTCTCCTTTGCGATCACGTAATCCTTGGTGGCGCGCTCGGTGGGCAGGCGCCAGGCCAGAGGATCGCGAATGCGCAGAGTCTGTTTGGTGTCGCAACCCAGATTGTCGCCGTACTTGTAGCGTATCCCCGTGGAAGTACTGCGGTTACCCTGAACCAGGGCCGATCGGCGGCAAAGCACTGAACCGTGGTCGCTGGTCACCACCACCATGGCGCCCGACTTGGCCAGGGATTTGAGGATGTCGTAGAGGGCCGAATGACGGAACCAGCTGGCCATGAGACTTCGGAAGGCCGACTCATCGGGGGCGATTTCCTGCAGGATCTCCGATTGACTGCGTCCATGGGCGAGGATGTCCAGGAAGTTGAAGACTAGGGCCACCAGAGGTATGTCGGCGAATCCGCCGATTTGCCGGTAAAGCTCGTTGGCCTGAGAGATGTTGGAGACCTTAACGTATTTGTAGTTGCGATCTTTCAAACCCTTGGACGCAAGCTGAGCGCCAAGGAGTTCACGCTCGAATCGATTGAGGCTGAGCTCTTCCTTGGGATCCTCTTTCCAGAAATGGGGCAACTGCTCGGCGATTTCCGAGGGCCAAAGACCGGCAAACAGGGAATTCCGCGCATAGGGCGTCGCGGTAGGCAGAATGGCTAAATAGTGGTCCACCGTAGCGCTGAATAGAGGACTCAACATTTCCTCGATGACGTTCCACTGGTCCAGGCGCATGCAATCGATCACGAGGAAATAGACCTGCCGACCGCTTTCCACGAAGGGCTGGACGAAGGTCGAGAAGATGTCGGGACTCATCAGAGGCCGGTTCCGCGGATCGGCCGCCGCCCAGCCCTGATAATTCTCTTCCACGAAGCGGCAAAATGCATGATTCAGGTCACGACGCAGATCCTGATGGGTCTGTTCCAGGCCCGTGCCCTCGAATTTATCAAGCTTCAGGTCCCAGTCGGTGAGGAAGCGATTGACCTCGAACCATCGCTCAGGGTCGGCATTCTCCATGTTTTCCGTGCTGATCTGCCCGTACTCCTGAATGTAATCCCGAGATAACTGGCTTTCTTGAATCTTCCGACCTTCGAAAATCCGCTTGATGGCCGAGAAAATCTGCGCCGGATTCACCGGCTTCACCAAGAAATCCTGTACCTGCCCGCCGAAGGCCTCGTTCATCAGGCCCTCTTCGCCGCTCTTTGTGATCATGATCACCGGCAGTCCGGGCTGCGAACGCCTCACTTCCTCCAGGGTCTCCAAGCCGCTTTTTCCGGGCATCTGCTCGTCCAGGAGAAGCAGGTCAAAGTCTTCTTGCTCCAGCAGGGCTACGGCATCATCGCCATTGGCCACGCCGCGCAGGCTGTATCCCTTTTCTTCCAGGAACAGCATGTGCGGTTTGAGCAGATCGATCTGGTCGTCCGCCCAAAGGATTTTTTGTCGTGGGGCTTGGGTCATACTTGCTGGAACTCCCGCCTATTTGCCGCCCATGCTCTTCTAGATCAGGAAATTACGGGGGGACGGCGCATAGAGCAACCGCTTTGTGAGGAAGTCTCCAATCTCCAGTCGTCAGTCACCTAGACTTGTTGCCGTTTGGGCTGTCTGAAAAAGCCCTCCTCCAAAATGTGGAGGAGGGTGTGTTCTGGCGACTGGGGACCGGGGACAGGCGACTCTATTCCACCTCAACCCGATTCCGTCCAGACTCTTTGGCCTTGTACAACTTCTGATCCGCAGCCTCCACCAGCATATCGGACTCGCTGGATCTGCCCGCCGGGGCATGACTCACAGCTCCAAGGCTGGCCGTAACATTGAGTTGCTTGCCTTCGAACTCAACCACGTGTTCTTCGATACCTTTGCGAAGCGATTCGGCGATCTCAATTAGACCTTCACCGCTTCGCCCTGGGGCGATCACGGCGAATTCTTCTCCACCATAGCGGGCGGCGAAGCCCAGGCCCTTGACCACATCCAGCATGATGGCGCCCACGTGACGTAGCACTTCGTCGCCGGCGCGATGCCCATGGGTATCGTTGAAATTCTTGAAGTGATCCACATCCAGCATGATGAGACCCAAAACCTGCCCCTCGAGGCTGGCGTTTTTGATCTCTTCACTCAAGCGCTTATCGAAGGCCGCTCGATTGGCCAGCTTGGTGAGGCCATCGGTGGCAGCAACTTCCAAGATGGCCTCCTTTTCGTCCTGAAGTCGCTCAGTTTCCTGGCGCGCTTCCTCTTCGCGACGGTTGCTGGCGCGAAGATCCACGTCGGCCATCATGCTGAGCTGGGCCAGTTGCTGAGCGGCGTCAATCTGGAGGCGAGCGTAATCCACAGTCTCTCCCACCTGGATTGGCAGCATGGACGCGGCTTCCTGCACCTGCTCATCGAGATGTTCGAGAATCTCCTCAAGCCTCTCAGGCTGTATGCCCGTCAGCGCAATGACGCCGATTTTGACCGAATCCAGCTCGGCACTGGCGATTTCACGACAGAATAGATCGGCCAGATCCGCCGAGGCTCGAACCAGGAGATCCAGCTGGGAGGTGCCGGCATCGGGCCCTCCGTGATGGGATCGAACCGCCTCACAGAGCGTTTCCGGCAAACCCCACTGCGCAAGCAGCTTACCGCTGAGAGCAGCATGATGATCGCCGAATTTATCCAGTTCGATAGCCTGAAGTGATTGCTCGTGGAGCTGCCACTCATTGATGACCTCGTTATAGGCCTCGGGCGCACATCGCCAAGCGGCCACGCTGCCCAAATCGGCCAAAAGGCCCGAGACGAAGGCCTCTTCCGACACAAGAGGATTCACCTCATTGGCCAGAAGCCTAGCGGCCACGGCATGGCTCAGGGAGCGACGCCAGTAGGCCTGGAAGTCGAATACGCCGCCTTCGTCACCGTTGACGCTATCGGCCAAGGAGAAGCTGAGAGCCAACACTCTCACCGAACGCATGCCCAGCATATTCACGGCGTGATTGATCGAACTGATCTCACGGGGCAGCTGGAAAAGCGATGAGTTGACGGTTTTGAGCATCTTCACCGTCAAAGCGGGGTCGGTCTTGATCACATTTGCTAGATCGTCCATGGACGATTGTTCGTCGCGCGAGAGCCTTAATATCTCCAGCGCGACGTGTGAAAGGGAGGGAAGTTGATCCGCACTGCATTTATCGACGAGATGTCCATCCAACATCCGGCCCAGTCCTTTCGATTCGTAGCTTTAAACATCTCATGGAATCCGTGGCGGAACCTGAGTTCCGGAAGGAATCCGCAAGTCCTCTGAGGCTGAGGGAAGACGT
>JACNKJ010000019.1 GCA_014382085.1 bacterium | reverse complement strand
CTCCAGTCTCCAGTCTCCAGTCTCCAGTCTCCAGTCTCCAGTCTCCAGTCTCCAGCACAACTAGTTCCTAATCGGTCTTCTTTCCAAGCAGATTAGCCAGGAAGCTGCCTTTTCGCTCGGGCGCTCCGATTTTCACATCGGTGACACCATCGGGCAGAGCGTTCAGCTCGGCCAAAAGATCGTCCAATTTCAGGCCATGCATGACCGCCCCCATCTTCAAGGGCTCGGTGGTGACCGCGGGGCAGGTGAAGCAACCCTCGCCCATGAACTTGCGGATCACTGTGTCGGCTCCGGCCTTGATCTTGAAGACATCGCCGATGAGCGTATCGCCGTTAATCATTTTGCCACCTTTAGAGGACTGAGACCGCGCCACATGATCACCAAGAAAATGAGAACCCCGACGAACTCAAGCCCTCCACCCAGTGGTAGGACCCAAAGCATGCCCATGCCGTTGAGGCGCAGACTCCATCCTGTCAGCATGAGAATCAAGCCCACCAGGGACAGGTAGAAATGCAGGGTCGCCCAGGCCCAGGGAATGATGGCGTGACCCTGAAATCTTGGAATGATGTGGTAGCCCACACCGAAGATCATATTGGCCATAAACCCCACGAGCAGAAGGTGGGTGTGCACGGGCAGGTAGCGCAGCATGACTTCGGAGCTGGCCATGCCCAATCCCAATAGCATTCCGATGACGATGCTCACCACCGAGACCTTCACAAAGTTTCGCGCGTAGCTTTCCATTTTCTACTTCCTTGAGATTTCAAATTCGAAGCGCTCCGCTCCCGCGAATGCGGAAGCCGGCAGACTCCAGGTGAACTCCTCGGCGGCGGCTTCCACGAAGGCGGCCATCCACATGCCGTGCAGCTCGAACATCGATTCAGGTGAACAGCCACTGCCCTCCCAGTACTTGGACAGGGTCAATTCAGGCACGGCCCAACGCATGCGGCCGGGGTTTTCATCGAGCAGATCCACACGGATGTCGCAGGGCATGCCCTCGAGCCAGAGTTCACGCAGGCCCGAGAACAGCGCCGGGGCTTCCTTAGGCGCGGCGGCCTCGTTCACGCGAGTCCCCCAGTGGCTACCATGAGCGGCATAGGCTTGCTGCACCAGTTCCATGGCGTCCTGCTCGGCGGCCCAGGCGACCAGCTTGGCCTCACGTATCTGCACGGTGGCGATCATGCCCTCCAGGGAAGCATGGATAGCGGCATCGCCCACCAGGCTCGCCAGATCCTTGCCCGCGAAGCGCCCGGGATGAGCTGTGAGGATGTCGAGCCAGGCATTGGCCGCTTCCTCGCCATGCTCCTCGATAAGAGCCTTCACGATGCTTTCGCCGCGCTCCTCCACAAGTCCGAGCTGGGCGAAGATCCACTGATGAATGGGGCCAAGTGCCTGACTCATGCTTCCTCCATGGTGTCGAATTCGATGCGATCATTGTCCCAGAGCGCCACTTCAATTTCCCAGCCTGTCGGGTCTTTCACGTACCAGGCCTTGGAATGCGGCCAATGGATGACGCCGTCGTAGAGAATCTCCACCGACTCGCGTTCGGCGGAGGCGAGCCAGGCGGCCTCGTCGGTGATTCGCAGGCCCAGGTGGTTCAAACCGTGCAGGCCGCGCCTGCGCACTTCGAAGCGGTCGGGCAATTCCAATCCCGGGTGCTCGTAGATGCAGAGCATGGCCTCGCCTGCCCGAATCACGCCCCAGGGAAGACCGTCTTGCATGCCTTCTTCCACGAGTTTGAAACCGAAAACGCGACCGTACCAATCTACGCTTTCGCGAAAGTCGCGAACGCTGAGATTGAGGTGATCGAGTTGTTTGATCATGAGCCGCTTTCTGCTAGCCGAGGGTTTCTTTCCAGAGGTCTTCCTTGAAACCGAAGATGAAGGTCTTGCCCTTCATGAGCAAGGGACGCTTGAGAAGGTTCATATCTTCCAGCATCAGTTCGATGGCTCGCTTCTTGGTGATCTTCTGATCCTTCAGGCCCAGTTCACGCCAAGGCGTGCTTCGGGGGTTGAGGAAATCGGCCAAATCCCGGTCGCCGATAAGCTTGCCGAGTTCGTCCTTGCTCAGTGGCTCCTTGTCATAATTGCGCCACTGTACCTCGACACCCTGCTCGGCCAAGAAACTCTTGGCCTTCCGGCAGGTGCTTCAGGTGGATTTGCAGAGCACCTTTATTTTCATGGCCTTCGCCCCTTTCGCTTCCCAGGATCGGTTCAGGCCAAGAACTTAGCAAGTTCCCCCGGGCTTGACCAGACCCTGAAGATATCGTACAAATTCCGCAACAGCGGAAGGAGCCTCTTCGTGCAGACTCAGTTCATCGACCAGGACTACGCATCTTACAGCCCCGAAAACCACAGTGTCTGGGAAGAACTGTATGGTCGCCGCATCGGTGAATTGAAGCGGCAGGCCAGTAGCACCTATCTGTCGGGCCTCGACGCGCTGGAAATCTATGCCGACCGCATACCTTCCCTGGAAGATATCAACCATCGCCTGGGCCCCATCACCGGATGGAATTCCCGCGCGGTGCCCGGTTACATTCCGGCCGACGAGTTTTTCGCCTGCCTAGCCGAGCGGGTCTTCCCCACCACCACCACTATTCGTCCCAAGGAGAAGCTGGAGTATCTGCCCGAGCCCGACATCTTCCACGACGTGTTCGGTCACATTCCCATGCATGCGGATCCAGTCTTCGGCGATTTCCTGCAGCACTTCGGTCGCACGGGCCTGGAAGCGAAGAACGAGCAGCAGGTGACCGAACTGCAGCGCCTCTTCTGGTTCACCGTTGAGTTCGGTCTCATCCGTGAAGGCGACGAGCTGAAGCTCTACGGCAGCGGTTTGATCTCGTCGCCCGGCGAAGGTGAGCACAGCCTCGTCAGCAACAAGGTGGACCGGCGCGAGTTCAAACTGGCCGAGATCATCGCCCAGGATTTCGACATCGACGTCTACCAGCCCATCCTCTTCATCATCGAAAACTACCAGCAGCTCTTCGACGCGGTGGATGAATATCACGGCGGCATGAGTTGATCAGTCGCCTCCACCGCTCTTCAGAAACTCGCGGCGAAGATCCTCCCCCTGCTCGCGCGCGGGATCTTTTTCACCCGGGGGCTGGGGGTAGGGAAGGGGTCCGCTGCTGTCATGCGCTAAAATGGAGTGGAAGAGAGTGCAGTGGTGGCGAATGGCCGGGCCGTTTTCATCGACCATTTTCTCGTTGGGGCAGGGGAAGCACCCGCCATTGGCTGTATGCCCGAGGTGACTCTTGTAGGCACCCCAGGTTATGTTCATGCCCGGATGCAGATTCCGCGCAACCATGCCTTGCAAGCTTTCCACGGCTCGATCAATTGAAGCCATCTTGGAAATGGCCAGTTCGGGATACTCCGCGCGATAGAATCCTGTGAGGGCATTGGCCACGCCTTCTTGCGCCGCCTCTTTGCTGGCCCATCCCGATAAAATAGCGCCCAAAGCTTCACGCTTAAGCCATGGCAGATCGCTGTCCAGCTCGCCCGCGGCGAATCGCTCGTCCAATCCCGCGTCGGGATCTTCATAAATGTGCGTGGCACGATTGTGGCAATCCACGCAATCGAGTAGGCGCCCATCCTCATGACCGGACACCTCGCCCAAACGCCTTTGGTTTTCATAGCGATGCCAGCTGCCGTCTTCCTGCAGCCACTCCACCCAGATCATCTCTTCACGCTCGTCCTCCACCGAGGCGTAGCGCACCGAGTTTTCCTCGGCCACGTGCCAGTGAATGGCTCCGCTTTCACCCGAGCCAGAACCCACCTTGAGATTTAAGGTCGAGTAGCTTGCGGTGTTGCTCTCATCGGCCGCAAACTGCGGAATGACCTTGAGGCGGTCGCCATAGAACTTCTCGGGCCAGTGGCACTTCTCGCAGGTTTCCCTGGCAGGACGCAGTTGATGCACCGGCGTAGGAATAGGCCGCTCGTAAAGATCGAAGGTCGCCGAGACCACCTGCCAAAGCCCGTTGAGCTTGGCGTTGATGAGAGCGCCGGCGCCCTCGCCCACATGGCACTCCACGCAATCCACATGGGCGTGGGGCGAGGCCTGATAGGTGACCCACTCGGGGTTCATCACGCTGTGACAGGCTGTGCCGCAAAACTCGGCACCGTCCATGAAGTGCAGCATGCGCGCAGAGCCGCCGCCCAGAAAAATCAGGTTGAGTACGGTGAGCAGCAGAATGCTTCCCACCACACCCGAGCCGTAGATATTCGCCTCGAGTTCACGAGCTGGGAAGCGCCTCTCAAGAAGCTGTCGGCTGGACAAACCTGTACGTTTGAGCGTGCGCCACCAACCGATGGGAATCAGAATGAGGCCGATAATGAAAAGCAGAGGCAGGGTCATGTAGGTGATCAAGCCCGCATAGGCATTTTCCAGGAGCCCCAGGAGACGCAGGAGTTCCAGGAAGATGAAAATCAGGAAGCTGGAGGTGACAAGCGCCACCCCCAGTTTCCCCAGCCAATGTGCGGACAGACCCCGCAGCAGATTTGTGAAACGCCCGGTCATGCCCCTACTCCATGTTGAAGAGTTTGCGATAGCCGTCGGGCATCTTGCCGCTATTGATATCCGCCTTGATATCGCCCGTGGGGCGGCCGAGCCATGAGTGCATGGGATCGGCCAGCACTTCATCGATCAAGGCGTTCACTTCGGGGTCATCGTAGTGACGCGCCTCGGGCAGGAACTTGAAGTAGAAGTTGTGGGCGATATCGTAGAAGCCGTGCCACCAAGTGTAGTCCGGTCCCATCATGGCCGCGCCGTGACGCGCACGACGGCCTTCATGATGCCAGAGTTCCCAGTATTCCCACTCGATGGTGTTGGAGAAGGCTGCGGGGTTTTCCAGCAAACCCTTCTCTTTGATTTTGCCGATGATCCTCCCCGCCGGCTTGGCGAACTTCTCGTTGTACAGGTGCACGAGTCCGTCTAGCTGATAGTAGTGGCCATCCACGAAGGTCTTGCCGTGGCAGGCGGCGCAGACATCGCCCATAGCCTCACGCTTGGCTTCCCAGTTTTCCATCTTCTTGGAAACCGGCGCGCGCAGGTTCCAGCTGAGACGATCGCCCACATCGTGGGTGATGGCTTGCTTCTGGGTGGCTGACATATGGCAGGTGGCGCAGGTGGGCGCTTCGTAATAGTCCTGGCCCACGACCCAGCGATCGGCGTCCAGGTTCATGTCGTCGATGTGCGTGTAGTAGGCGTTGCCGTGCTTGGACTCCTCATAGACTTCCTTCTGAGGATGGTCCGGCCCCAGGTGGCACTTGCTGCAAGCCTCGGGGCGGCGCGCCTGGGCCTTGGCGAAGGCGTGACGCGTATGGCAGGCGCTACTGGAGCCCTTGCGGCCATCGGGG
>JACNKJ010000021.1 GCA_014382085.1 bacterium | reverse complement strand
GCGGATACGTGCTGCGCCGCATTCTTCGGCGGGCCATGATGAGCCTGCGCACCTTGGGCGTGCATGAACCCATGCTCTATCGTGTCACGGGGCTTGTGGCGGAAGTTATGGGTGCATCCTACCCGGAGCTTCGCGAGAAAACCGAACGTGTGGCTATCACCATTAAGGCAGAAGAAGAGCGCTTCCTCAAAACCCTTGAGCAAGGCGTATCGCGCTATCGTGAATTGGTGGATGAAACCCGCAAGGCCGGCGGCGAGCTCTTGCCAGGTGAGGGTGTTTTCCGACTTTACAGTACCTTCGGCATCCCTTGGGAGATGACCCAGGAAATGGCCGAGGAAGAGGGCCTGGGCGTGGATGAAGCCGGCTTCAAGGAGGCCCTCGAAGCCGACCGCCGCTTGAGCCAGGAGTCCAGCCGCTTCGATGAGACCGACCCGGGCACCGGCGAGGCCAGCTACGAAAAGCTTGGCGAGTCCGGAGGTGAACCCGAGTTCCTGGGTTACGACAATCTGGAAGCTGAATCCAAGGCTCTCGAGTATCGCGTGATCAGTGACTCTCAAATGGAAATCGCTCTGGATCGCTCGCCCTTCTACGCGACGTCGGGGGGGCAGATCGCCGACACGGGTATTCTCGAAGTGGCGGGCAACCCGTTGGAAGTTATCGATGTACAGAAGAAGGGGAGCCGGCATCTGCATCGTGTGCGCCTGCCCGAAAACCTCGAGGCCGAAACCGTGGCGCAGCAACTTGCCGATACAAGCCTGCATGCTCGTGTGGACGGAGAGCGCCGCGCGGCCATCGCACGGGCGCATACAGCCACGCACCTCATGCACGCCGCGCTCCACTCGGTAATCGGCGAGGGAGCGACGCAGGCGGGAAGCTGGGTGGGGCCTGATCGTCTTCGCTTCGATTTCAATCATCATCAGGGTGTGAGCCTGGACGAGCAGCAGGCCGTGGAGGAACAGGTCACGCGTTGGGTTCTGGACAACCTGCCCGTGGGCTGCGAGGAAATGGGCTATCAGGATGCTATTGCTGCGGGAGCCATGGCTCTATTCGGCGAGAAGTACGGCGACGAGGTGCGCGTGGTGCGTGTGGGCGGAATCTCCACCGAACTTTGCGGTGGCACGCATTTGGAGCGCAGTGGATCGGTGGGCGCCTTCGTCATCGTCGCCGAGACCAGCGTAGCCAGCGGCATCCGGCGCATCGAAGCGCTCACGGGTTTGGAAGCCCAGCGCCTCCAAGCTTCGCGCGCGCGCACGCTCTCATCCCTAAGTCAGCATTTCAAGGCCAAGGAAGATGAGATCCTGGATAAGGTCGCGGAACTGGCCGCATCGCGCCAGAAGCTGCGCAAGGACATGGAAGACCTGCGGGCCAAGCAGGCGGCCGCGAGCAGCGGCGATCTGCTCAGTTCGGCGGGAAAGTTCGGCAAGATCGAATTGTTCCGAGGCGAGCTGATCGCGGAGGATCCTAAGTCCATTCGCGCCATGGCCGATTCCATTCGGGGCAAGTTGAAAGACGGTCCAGCCCTTCTCAAGGCCGAGGCCGGGGGCAAGCTATCATTTCTCATACTTGTGCCCGATGCGCTTTCAAAAACCATCAAAGCGGGTGAGCTGGTATCGCGCGCGGCCAAGGCCATCGGCGGTCGCGGCGGCGGCAGTCCCACCTTGGCACAAGCCGGCTTGCCCGACGCGGAGAGTTTCGAGATCGTACTCGAAGCCGTGGGCAAGGCCTTGGCGGAATAATGCGAATTCTCGTTACAGGATCCGGCGGGATGCTCGGACAGCGCTTAGTGGAACAGGGATGGCGACGCGCGCATCACGTGATTCCCGTGGATCTTCCCAGTTTCGATTTGGGAAATCCCAAGGAAGCGGCCGCCATCATCCGCGCTGAAGCACCCGAAGCGGTGATCCACACGGCGGCTCTCACCGATGTGGACGCCTGCGAATCCCGTTCGGACGAGGCCATGGCCATCAACGGCCTCGCCTTAGGTCCCTTGGCGAAGGCGGCCCACGAAATGGGCGCCTACTTCCTGGCCATCGGTACCGACTACGTTTTCGACGGCGAGAAGGGTGAGCCCTACACCGTGGACGATCAGCCCAATCCCCAAACGGTCTACGGTGGCTCTAAACTACTCGGCGAGAGCTTGGCTCTGGAGGCGGGCGGCGCGGTGGCGCGCCTGTCCTGGCTCTTCGGCCCCGGGGGCGGGAATTTCGTAAAGACCATGGCGGGACTGCTGAGCGAAGGCAAGGATCTCAAGGTTGTGGACGATCAGATAGGCCGGCCCACATTTACCCGAGATGCTGCTGCCGCCATCATGGATCTTACGGAGGCGCGGGCGCCGGGCATCTGGCATATCAGCAATGGGGGATGGACAAGTTGGTACGGGTTCGCCTGCGCAATCGCTGAAGGCATGGGTCTCTCTGCGGATGAGCAGATTCGCCCCTGCAGCACTAAGGAGTATCCAAGACCGGCTGCGAGACCGGCTGATAGCCGCCTGGACACGAGTCTTCTGGATAAGCAATTTTCCGCCCTTCAAGCTTGGCCGGACGCGCTCACCCAATACATGGAGGAAGAGGGATGGCTGGTGAAATGAAGATGCGCATAAAGGCCCACCTGGACGGCCACCGCGAACTATTTGCCCGCCTGGACGATCTCGCCGGCCCTCTGGAAGAGGCCGCAAAGCTCGTGGCCGCTGCTCTATCCTCGGGTGGACGCGTGTATCTGGCGGGCAATGGCGGCAGTGCCGCCGACGCGCAGCACATCGCCGCCGAAATGGAGGGCCGCTACCTGGTGGATCGTCCCGCACGCGCCGTGCACACATTGGGAGCCAACACATCGACCCTCAGTTCCATCGGCAACGACGACGGTTTCGATCGCGTTTTCGCCCGCCAGGTGGAGGGATTCGTTAACCCCGGCGACCTTCTGATTCTCATTTCCACTAGCGGTAAAAGTCCCAATCTGATTTTGGCCGCGGAGGCGGCTGGGGCCAAGGGCGTGGGGGTAATCGGCCTTCTCGGCAAGGACGGCGGAGCTCTGCTGCCCCTTTGCGATCTGCCCTTGCTGGTGCCTTCCGATCACACACCCTGGATTCAAGAGGCTCATATAGCCCTTGGGCATCTTCTTTGCGAACTCACCGATCACATCATGGTCGGCCAATAGATTCACTTGTCGCTTTTAGGGGCCTTTGCTAGCTTGGGCCGATCAGTGAGGGAGCACATGAAGGGACCTGTCGTTATCGGCCTAGCCGGAGGATCCGGCTCTGGCAAGACCAGCGTAGCTCTGAAGGTTCAGAGCTATTTCCCCTATGAACGCGTGGTCATCCTCAGCCACGATTCCTACTACCGCGACAACTCCGGCCTGCCCTTGGAAGAGCGGGCAAAGATCAATTATGACCACCCCGCAGCCTTCGAGACCGAACTGCTCCTCTATCATCTAGATACCATGCGAGACGGGGGTGCGGTGACCCAGCCCATCTACGACTACGAAACCCATTCGCGAAAGAGCGAAGGCGAGAACGTGGGGCCGGCTGAGATCATTCTGCTGGAGGGAATTCTTGTATTGGAAGACGCTCGTCTGCGCGAGCGCATGGATATACGCATTTTCATCGATGCGGATGCCGACGAGCGTTTCATTCGTCGCCTTCAGCGCGACGTGAAGAGTCGCGACCGGGACATCGACTCGATCATCAAGCAGTACAGCAAGACCGTCCGCCCCATGCACCTGCAATTCGTGGAATCGAGCAAGCGCTACGCGGATCTGATTATTCCAGAAGGGGCGCACAACGAAGTGGCCATCGACCTGATCGTCACCAAGGTTCAGGATATTCTAAACCGGAAGGACGAGACCAAGGAGTCCGAAGCATGAAGGCCTTTTTAGCACTACTGGAAGCCCTGCGACCCAAGCAGTGGACCAAGAACCTATTGCTGTTCTTCGGCGTGGTGTTCGCGCAGCGTGCGGGCGACACAAGCCTTTTGTTGAAGAGCCTCGAAGGGTTTCTGATCTTCTGCTTCCTGTCCGGCTCCATCTACATGTTCAATGATCGACTGGACGTAAAGCGCGATCGATTGCATCCGGTGAAGAAGAATCGCCCCATGGCTTCCGGGCGACTGTCTGAAACCATGTTCCGATTTGGCTTCGTTTTCTTCTCCTTGGGCTCCTTGGCCTGGAGCTGGTCCCTAGGCCGGAACTTTTTTCTGGTGGCCCTCGTCTTCTTCCTGCTCAACCTGCTCTATTCCCTCTGGCTCAAGCATCAGGTCATCCTGGACGTGTTCGGCATCGCTCTGAATTTCGTCCTCCGCGCCGTGGCGGGTGTTGCCCTTCTGGCGGAACATCTTGTCACCGGCATCGAGACAGGTGGAGCGCCGGACGGCAGCGCTTTTCTGAGTCCATGGCTATTAGTCACAACTTTCTTTGGCGCGCTCTTCCTGGCCTTCGCGAAGCGACGGGGAGAGTTGCAGATCGAAAACGCCCACGAGCACCGTAAGGTGCTGGCCTCGTACACCAAGCGCCTTCTCGACCAGCTACTTTCGCTCACCGCGGGTGTGGTCTTGCTAGCCTATGCCCTTTACACACTCTGGCCGGGTACGGTGAGCCGCTTGGGGCAAGACATCATCATTTCCAATCTCTTCGTCACTTACGGAATCATGCGATACTTCTACTTGGTCTATCGCGAAAAGCTGGGCGCCGACCCATCAGAGCTACTCCTCAAGGATCGCCCACTGGAAGTCGGCGTTCTGCTTTGGGTGATCACCGTAATAATCTGCGTGGGTAATTGAAATGTCACTATTGCGACATATTCGCGCCTACGCTCCTGCAAAAATTAATTTAGGCCTGGAGGTCGTCCGGCGTAGGCGCGATGGTTACCACGACATTGAGACCATTTTTCAAACCATCGATTTCTGCGACGAGTTGCTTTTTCACGAGAGCGGCGAATCCGGATCATTTCGATTGGATATCCAGGGACTCAAGGCTCCCGAGGGGAGCGATAATCTTGTGGCGCAGGCTTGGACTCTCATGCGTGAGAAAGCTGGGAAGTCCCCACGGGGCCTGCGTCTGGAACTGCTTAAGCGAATCCCTATGGGTGCTGGACTGGGTGGGGGAAGCAGCGATGCGGCGGCCATGCTTGTGGGGCTCAATCGCTATTGGAAACTGAATCTTGCTCAGGAAGATCTGGAGGAAATGGCGGTCCAATTAGGCAGTGATGTGCCTTTTCTCCTTCGTGGTGGAACGGCCATCGGGCGGGGGCGCGGAGAGAAGTTGGAAGCTCTTCCAGCCCTTCATCAGGGGGCTTTCTTACTGGTTAATCCTGGCATTGCCATCTCCAGTGGATGGGCTTACGAACAAATTAAATTGGGCTTGACACGAAATCCC
>JACNKJ010000164.1 GCA_014382085.1 bacterium | reverse complement strand
GTTGCACACTGTCATCACACCTTCTCAGGATGGGCCGGTCGTGCAAGAGGAAAGTGTCGGCGATAGCGCTCAAACGCTCCACGGCCTCTTGGTTATCCACCGCGATGGGTTCCTCGCTGAGATTGCCGCTGGTCATCACCAGCGCGTCGCCGAATTCTTCAAGCAGCAACTGATGCAAGGGTGTGTAGGGCAGCATGAGTCCCAGGTAGCCGTTGCGGGGTGCCACCGATGGCGCGATGGGGGCCTGGGCCAGTTTCGGTGCAAGCAGGATGGGTCTTCGCCGATCCACCAATGCGCGTTCTTCCTGGTCGTCCAGCCTTACGAAGCGTCTGGCCTCGTGGAGACTGGCCACCATGATGGCCAGTGGCTTTTCATAGCGATGCTTCCGCTCGCGCAGGCGAGTGACGGCCGCATCGTCCGACGCATTTACCGCAAGGTGAAAACCACCCAGCCCCTTGAGTGCGAGGATGCGCCCGGAGCGAAGCACTTCCACCGCTGGGGCGATTTGGTTTTCGGCTGTGCTCTCATCGCTGCCTGCCTCTTGCATCCAATACTTGGGGCCACATTTCGGGCAGGCGGTGGGCTGTGCATGGAAGCGCCGATTCAGGGGATCCTCATACTCACGTAAGCAGTCTTCGCAGAGCGGGAACGGGGCCATACTCGTTTTTAGCCGGTCATAAGGCAGATCGGCGATAATCGTGAAGCGCGGTCCGCAGTGCGTGCAGTTCAAAAAGGGATAAGCGAAGCGGCGGTCGCCGGGCTCGCGCATCTCGGCAAGGCAGGCATCGCAGGGCGCGATGTCGGGGCTCACCAGAACGCGGCGCCCTTCTTTCTGCCTGCTCTCATGGATGGCAAATCCCAGCTGCCCATCCAGGTCGATTTCATGGGCTTCCCATGATGTGATCTCGGCCAAGGGCGGCGGATGATTCACAAGTTCACCGAGGAATTCAGCGATGAGCGCGGCTTCACCCTCCACTTCGATTTCCACACCATCGGAGTCGTTTAGCACCCACCCGGCCAATCCGCGAGCCATGGCCAATGTGTAAACCGTGGGCCGAAAACCCACACCTTGAACGAGTCCACACATGCGGATGGACAGGCGACGCTGACCGGCCAGCGGCAGTGCATCGAGGGTTCGCAGAGTTTCGGCCTTTGCGTCCATGATCGACTTTCGACGAAGGGCGATATTATCAAGGAAGGTATTTCGCCCGGAGCCGTCAACGCTGTTTGAGTCTCGAGTCTCGAGTCTCCAGTCGCCAATCTCCAGTAAGAAACCCTCCCACGAAACCGAGGGAGGGCTAGTTCTAAAGCTTGGCTTGAAGTGGCCTAGCCGTAGGTCAGGCTGAGAAGCTGTCCGCGAGTATCCTTGAGGCGATTGGCCACGATGCGTCCGATGTGATTGTAAATCACAAATCCCGTGCGACAGTCTTCCTGGAAAAGCGGGAAGAGCTTGTCGGATTCGATGGACAGCACCTTGCAGTCTTCCACGGCCTTGGCCTGGGCGGTGGTCTGGAAGGGCTCTACCAGGGCGCTCCAGGCGAAAACCTCATTCTCGGGCACCGTGTAGACGATGGACCGCTTTTCATTGGGCAGGGACAGGGAGAGTGCCACGCGCCCCTTCATCAACAAGTACATTTTCTTCGCGGGCTGATTCTCACCGAATATCGTGGTTCCCGCCGGGAAAGTCTCTTCTTCGCAAAGCACCACGAGGCGCTCCAGCTCCTCGTCGGTCAAACCCGCGAAGATGTTGAACTTCCTCAGCTCACTGATGGTAGCCATCTCGACTCCTTAACACGTTGAGGGCTCAGTCTCGACAAACTCGGCCAGATGCATTCGCACGCGGGCGAGCAGCTCCGGCATCATTTTCTCGCATTCGGGCGACAGCCCGGGGCCGGGCTCCGTCTTGGACGGAGTCAGACCTAAGACACGTATGGGCGGCAATTCTTCACCAAGGGTTCGAGCCAGAAGGATAACACTGCCCAGATCCAGGTCGTGCAGGGAAATCTGCGGGCCGTAACCCCGGAGATCGACCTCTTCCAGGTCGAAGTCCAGCAGCCGGCCGCCTTCCCCCCCGTCACAAACCGCGTCGATGACGATGGCGCGATCGTAATCCTGAAGGGTATAGAGCAGATCCAGTCCGCGCGTGGCGCCGTCCATGAGATCGATTCCGTCGGGCAGGGTGTCCTCGAGCAGGGTTGCGACGGCGCGGGGGCCCACGCCGTCGTCGCCGTAGAGCTCGTTGCCGACTCCCAGCACCAGAATGCGACCTTGGCTACTCACGGAAGTCCACTTCCAGAAAGTGCGTAGCGCAGGAGATGCAAGGGTCGTAGGCGCGCACGAGGCACTCCAGACTCAAGGTGATCTCCTCCTTCGAGCGATCCAGGATTCCGGGAACGAGCTTCTGCATGTCCGCTTCGATATTGGCCAGGTTCTGGCCTGTGGGGATGATGCAGTTGGCGTCGGTCAAGATTCCATCTTCGCCGAAAGTGTATTCGTGGAAGAGGATGCCACGGGGCACTTCCACCGCCGCAGCACCGCGTCCGAATTTCGTGGGCTCCACGGGAGCTTCGGGTTCGGGCGTGTTTTCGATGAGCTCGGTGAGAACTGCGAGATCCTCTTCCATGAGATGCGCACACTCGACCACCTGGGCGAAGGTGTTTGCGAAGGTGTTGGTACAGGGATGTCCCATGCCCAGCTTCACCGCGACTTCCTTAGCCTTGGGCCGCAGCTGATCGTAGTTATTGTTGTAACGGGCAAGCGCGCTGGCCATGTAGGTGTCTGTCTCACCGCTCACATGCTTGGCAGCCGCGTGACTTTCGACGCGCTCGTGGATCATCGAGAGATAGTCCTGCTCGTCGATTATCCGTCCCGTTGAGCTAATGACCTGACCGTCATATAGGGGATACTCACCATCGGGCTTATGCAGCGAGATGTACTCGGTGGGACGGTCGAATCCCGCGAACCAATCGGGATAGTCCAGGCTTGAGAAGACTTCGTAGGTGGTCTCGAAGTCGGGGAGCATCTTCTCGTAGTAGGCCTTGAGCTCGATGAGTTCCTTCTTGGTCGGGAATCGCGCGAGTCCGCCTGGAATGACATTGATGGGGTGAACCGTGCGGCCGCCTAATGCGTCACAGACGTCGTTGGTGAACTTCTTCATGCGAAGGGCCATCTTCACGACATCGGGGTGGCTTTCGGCCAGGGGAATCACGCTACCCACACCGAGCACGTCCGGCGCTACCAGGAAGTAGGCGTGGAGAACGTGGCTCTGTAGGAATGCCGCGTCGTGGAGAAGCTTGCGGATCTTCTTCACATTTTCCGACACTTCCATGCCCAGCGCGTTTTCCACTGCCCGGACACTGGCCATGGTATGACCCACCGAGCAGATTCCGCAAATGCGGCTGGTCACGTGGGGGACGTCACGATAATGGCGGCCCACCACGAAAGCCTCGAAGAAACGCGGCGACTCGACGATGTCCAGGCGCAGGTCTTCGATCGTACCGTCCTTCATGTTCAGGACGATGTTCCCATGCCCCTCAACCCTCGCCATGTGGTGGACGTTGATGTTCAGGTTCTCATGCATGGATGACCTCCCGGGCCTTGAGCTTGGCAATGAGATCCGCCGCGGGAACGGCGTTGTAATGGCTGATCTGCCGGATGATGGCTTCGGTGGAGATGCCGTGCTCGTTTTCCATGGCCTTGACCATGGCGTCGAAGTCGGCGGTTTCCAGGAAGCCGCGGCAGCCGTCGCAGGGCTGGCCGTAGCTCGGGCAGATGGCGTCGCAGCCGCCGCGAGTCACCGGACCCAAGCAGCTGAGACCCTTGTCGTACATGCAGACATTGCCCTTGCTCTTGCACTCGACGCAACAAGGATTGGTCGGCAGCATGGGCGGAATACCCATGAGCACCTTCTTGACCGTCTCCACGAATTCGTTTCGGTCGATGGGGCATCCGGGGATGATCAGGTCGACCGGAACCACGTCGCTGACGCGCCGCACTTCGGTGGTGGGGAAGAAGTCTTTCTTGTCCCCGTAAACTTCGCGGCGCTGGGTTTCCAGGTCGCGAAGCTGCTTCATGCCGTTAACGCCACCCAGGTGGGCGCAGGCGCCGATGGCCACGAGCACGTCCGCTATCTCGCGGATTTCTTTCAATTCCTTTTCGTCTTCGGGAGTCGTGATGGATCCTTCCACGAAGGCGATGGCGTAGTCCTGGCCCTTTTCGGTCATGGCTTCGCGGAAATTCACGATCTCGATGACGTCGAGAAGGTCGAGGAGATAAGCCTCGAGGTTCAAGATGTTCAGCTGGCACCCTTCACATCCCGTAAAACTGAATACTCCGATCTCGGGCTTCATTAGAGTGCCTCCTTGAATTTCTTGGCGTCGGCATAGGTGAAGACCGGACCTTCCTGGCAGACATAGACGCCATTGATCTGGCAATGACCGCAACGGCCGAGTCCGCAACGCATGCGCCGTTCCAGCGACATGTAGATGCGGCGTTCTGGAATGCCCATGGCCAGCAGCTTCATGATGACGAACTTGTACATGATGGGCGGGCCGCAGATTACCGGCGTGGTCGTGCGCGGGTTGATCTTGATGCGGTCAAAGAGCGTGGTGATAACACCCACATTGCCCTTCCAGGATTCATCCGCTACATCCACCGTCTGGTGGAATTCGATGGAGGGATCGTCCTTCCAGCGTGCGAGGTCATCGAGGAATAGCTGCTCTTCAGGATTCTTGCAGCCGTAGAGGATGGTCACCTTGCCCGCGAAATCGCGGTGCTCCACCGTCTGATTTATCAGGGAGCGCAGGGGCGCAAGACCCAAGCCGCCGGCCACGAAGAGCAGGTCGCGTCCCGGAATGTTTTCCAGGATGGCCCCGTTGCCGAAGGGGCCGCGCACACCGACCCGATCGCCGGGGCTCATGGCGTGCATCCATTCGGTGAGCATTCCCACACGACGTACGCAGAGATCGAAGGTGTTGCCCTCCGATGGCGTCGAGGTGATGGAAATGGGCGCCTCACCCAAACCGAAGATGCTCACCATGACGAACTGCATGGGCTTGTGATGCAGGCTCATGCCCTCGGGCAGTTCCATGCTGAAGATCGTTTCCTTGTCGGTTATGTCCGTCTTGGAAACGATCTTCGCCGGCACGGGAGTGAAGGTTTGCATGTCCGGGGTTCGTTTCAAGGATTCCATGCTCACACCCCCATAACCTGGTTGTAGATGTCCACGAGATTGATTCCCGCAACGCAAGCCCGGTTGCAACGTCCGCATCCCACGCAGGTGCTACGTAGGTACTTGTCGTGAAGGTAGACTTCTTTGCGGAAGATCCGATGGCGCAAGCGCCCGCCTGCACGATTCCGGAAGTTTT
>JACNKJ010000025.1 GCA_014382085.1 bacterium | reverse complement strand
ACGGGCGGCTGGTCTACGCCTTCGCCCAGGATTTCAGCGTCTTCGGCGGCACCATGAGCGAGGCCAACGCCCAGAAGATCTGCCGCCTCATGGACCTGGCCATCGAGAACGGGGCGCCGGTGGTCGGACTCAACGATTCCGGCGGCGCGCGGATCCAGGAAGGCGTCTACTCGCTGGGCGGCTACGCGGACATCTTCCTGCGCAACACGCTGGCCAGCGGCGTCATTCCCCAGATCAGCGTGATCATGGGCCCCTGCGCGGGCGGGGCGGTCTACAGCCCGGCCATCACCGACTTCATCCTGATGGTGGACGGCACCAGCCACATGTTCGTCACCGGCCCCAAGGTGATCAAGATGGTCACCGGCGAGGAAGTGAGCTTCGAGGAGCTGGGCGGCGCCGCCACGCACAACACGCGCAGCGGCGTGGCCCACTTCTCGGCCGTCAACGATCAGGAAGCCCTGCTGCAGGTGAAAAAGCTGCTCGGTTACATGCCGCAGAACAATCTCGACGATCCGCCGCAGGTGGAATGCGCCGATCCCTTCGACCGCCAGGACGAGGCTCTGGACAGCATCGTGCCCGAGGACCCCAAGGTGCCCTTCGACATCATCGAGGTCATCACGCGGGTCTGCGACGCGGGCAGCTATTTCCAGGTGCAGGCCGACTACGCGCGGAACATCGTGGTGGGCTTCGCGCGTCTGGGCGGGCAGAGCGTGGGCGTGGTGGCCAACCAGTCCAAGACCATGGCCGGCGCCCTGGACATCGCGGCGAGCATCAAGGGCGCGCGCTTCGTCCGCTTCTGCGACGCCTTCAACATTCCGCTCATCACCTTTGAAGACGTGCCCGGCTTCCTGCCCGGCACCGATCAGGAGTATGGCGGCATCATCAAGCATGGCGCGAAGCTGCTTTACGCCTACTGCGAAGCCACCGTGCCCAAAATGACCATCGTGCTGCGCAAGGCCTACGGCGGCGCCTACGACGTGATGAGCAGCAAGCACATTCGCGCCGACCTGAACTACGCTTGGCCCACCGCCGAACTTGCGGTCATGGGCGCCGAAGGCGCTGTGAACATTCTGGCGCGAAAGGAACTCGCCGAAGCGGAAGACGCAGACGCGCGTCGCAAAGAACTGGTGGATGACTACAACGAAAAGTTCTGCCACCCCTACCTGGCGGCCGAAGCGGGATACATCGACGATGTGATCCTGCCCCAGGAAACACGTCCCAAACTTATTGCTGGACTCGCTAGCTTGGCCGGCAAGCGGCAGAGCATGCCCCACAAAAAACACGGCAACATTCCACTCTAGGAGTTCGCGTGGCAGGGAAGATCACAAAAGTCTTGGTAGCCAATCGAGGGGAGATCGCCCTGCGCGTCATGCGCGCTCTTCGGGAGCTCGAAATCCCCTCGGTGGCCGTCTACAGTGAGGCCGATCGCGAAGCGGCGCACGTGCTCTTCGCCAATGAAGCCGTTTGCATTGGGCCGGCGCCCTCGACCGAAAGCTATCTGCGCATCGACAAGATACTCGATGCGGTCCGGAAAACCGGGGCCGACGCGGTGCATCCCGGCTATGGCTTTCTTTCTGAAAACTCCGCCTTCGCCAGGGCCCTGCGCGATGCCGGTATCGGATTCATTGGTCCCGGACCCGAAGCCATGGAAATGATGGGGAACAAGCTCACCGCGCGCGCGGCCATGATTGCAGCCGGGGTACGCGTGATCCCCGGGAGCGACGGCGCCTTGGGCGATCCCCAAGAAGCTCTTCGTCTGTCTCGTGAGATCGGCTTTCCCGTCATGCTCAAAGCCGCGGCAGGTGGCGGCGGCAAGGGCATGCGCGTGGTGCGTGACGAATCGGAAATGGCCTCAGCACTGGAAGCCACACAGGCCGAAGCCGCCAAGGCCTTCGCCGACTCGGCCGTCTTCGTGGAGAAGTACATCGAAAAACCCCGGCACATCGAAATTCAAGTGCTGGCTGATCGCCAAGGCAATGCCGTCTATCTCGGTGAGCGCGAGTGCAGCATTCAGCGCCGTCATCAGAAGGTCGTCGAGGAAAGCCCCAGCCCCATTGTGGACGAAGCGATGCGCCGGGAAATGGGCGAGATGGCCGTGATGGTGGCCAAGGCCTGCGACTACGAAAGTGCAGGCACCGTGGAGTTCATGGTCGACGCCCATCGCGATTTTTACTTCCTGGAAATGAACACACGCCTACAGGTGGAGCATCCCGTAACGGAACTCACCTACAACGTGGATTTGGTGAAACTGCAGATCGCCGTCGCGGGTGGCGAAGCCCTACCCTTCAGGCAAGATGAATTGGTCCCCCACGGATGGGCCATGGAGTTCCGCATTTACGCCGAGGATCCGGCCACCGACTTCCTGCCATCCACCGGAAAAATCCTGCGGCTGCGAGAACCGGGCGGACCGGGCATTCGCCATGACAGCGGCATCTACGAAAAGTACGATGTTCCCATCTTCTACGACCCCCTGCTTAGCAAGCTGGTGGTCTACGGACAGACGCGGGTCGAAGTGATTCAGCGTGCGCGGCGAGCTTTCACGGAATTCGTCATCGCGGGCATCCGAACGAATATTCCCTTTCACCAGTGGCTCTTGCGTCAACCGGCCTTCGAGAAGGGCGACTTTGACACGCACTTCATCGAC
The DNA here is from genome assembly GCA_014382085.1 of bacterium. Classification (GTDB taxonomy): domain Bacteria; phylum Krumholzibacteriota; class Krumholzibacteriia; order JACNKJ01; family JACNKJ01; genus JACNKJ01. The sequence continues at coordinate 2,732 of JACNKJ010000025.1, read as the reverse complement.
ACGCACTTCCGACCCGAATATCTCAAGCAAGACGAAGCCCTGCCCTTTGTGGCTTTGGCTGCGGCGACGCTTGCCTATCATCAGCATGGCAGGCGCATGAATTTCGCGGGACTTCAAGCATTTTCCAGAAGGCCCAGCAAATGGAAACTGGCGGCACGCAAAGAAGCCGTGACCAGGAGGCAGTCATGAGCGCGCATCGCTATGTCGTCACCCTGAACGGCGAGAAGAAGGAAGTGTCCCTCAGCCCCGACGGCGAACGCTGGGCCATTTCCGTGGACGGCGTTACCCACACCCTCGAGCAAACGGTCATCGAGCGCGACGAGATCTATTCGCTCATCATCGGCGGACAATCCTACATGGTCGACCTCGTGGAGAAGAACTGGGATTCAGGACATTTCACCGTGAGCGCTCTGGCTTCCAGCGTCGATGTGACCGTGCGGGATGAACTCGAGGCCATCGCCGAGGAACTAACAGGCGGAAGCAACAAGGAAGGACTTTTCGAACTCAAAGCGCCCATGCCCGGCATCGTCGTGAAGAGCCTTGTCAAGGCTGGCGATCTAGTGACGCAGGGTCAGGGTCTGGTAATTTTGGAAGCCATGAAAATGCAGAACGAACTCGCCAGCGAGATGGAAGGCATCGTCCAGGAAATTTTCGTGAGCGACGGTCAAATGGTAGAAACCGGCGCGCCTCTGGCCCGCATCATCATGGAGGATGCATGAGCGGTCGTAAAGATTGGGAAGACCGTTCCCTCGCTCCGCATCTCGGAAAATTCGGCGAGCGAAAAACCCCCTTCCGCACGCAATCGGGAAGGGAAGTCAAGACTCTCTACGGTCCCGACGACATGCCGGGCTTCAATCCTGAAGCCGAACTGGGATGGCCCGGTCTGGCGCCCTTCGTGCGCGGCGTGCAGCCCAACCAGTATCGCGGACGCCTTTGGACCATGCGCCAGTACGCCGGCTTCGGTTCCGCCCGCGAAACCAACGAGCGTTTCCGCTATCTGCTGGAAAAAGGTCAAACCGGCCTATCGGTAGCCTTCGACCTGCCCACGCAAATGGGATATGACTCCGACGCGCCACTGGCCGCCAGCGAAGTCGGACGCGTAGGCGTGGCCATCGACACACTGGAAGACATGAATAGTCTCATGGATGGTATCGACCCGGCCTCCGTGTCAACATCCATGACCATCAATTCCACAGCCGCACAATTGCTGCTCTTCTATGTGCTCAGCGCAGAAAAACGAGGTGTTGAAGCCAAGGCCCTACGCGGTACGATTCAAAACGATGTGCTCAAGGAATACATCGCGCGCGGTACCTATATTTTTCCACCGGGACCAAGTTTGCGCCTAGTCACCGACACCTTCGCCTGGTGCGCCGAACACGCTCCCCAGTGGAATACCATCTCCATCAGCGGCTATCACATTCGCGAGGCAGGTAGCACCGCGCCTCAAGAATTGGCCTTCACCTTCGCCAACGCCGTGGAATATGTGCGCGCAGCCCAGAAGGCAGGTCTGCCCCTGGAACGTTTTCTTCCTCGCTTGTCCTTCTTCTTCAACGTGCACTCAAACTTGCTGGAGGAAGTCGCCAAGTTCCGCGCGGCACGCAAACTCTGGGTGCGCATCCTGCGCGAGAAGTTTGGCGTGGAAGATGAAAAGCTCATGCGCCTTCGTTTCCACAGTCAAACCGCCGGATCAACCCTTACCGCGCAGCAGCCCCTGAACAATGTGGTGCGTGTGACCTTGCAGGCTCTGGCCGCGGTGCTCGGAGGCACGCAGAGCCTTCACACCAACAGCTTCGACGAGGCCCTGGCCCTTCCCACGGAAGAGTCGGTTCAATTGGCGCTTCGAACCCAGCAGGTCATTGCCGAGGAAAGCGGTGCGGCGGACTCGGTAGATCCACTGGGTGGCAGTTGGCAAGTGGAACGCTGGACCAAGGACTTGGAAGAAGAATCCTGGGCCCTGATGGAAGAAGTGGAATCTTTGGGCGGCGCGGCTTCAGCCATTGAAGCAGGATACCAACGGCGAAAAATCGGGGAGGCCGCCTTCGCAGCGCAGCGCGCCATAGAAGAAGGCGAACAGTCCGTGGTAGGCGTGAACAAATTTGAAGACGGTGGCGAGAATAGGCCCGGTGAAACTTTCAGTTTGAAACCTGAACTCGAAAGTGAACAGGTGGAGCGCCTTGAGCGCTACCGCGATGCCCGCGATCAAGCGGCGGTAGGCGCCGCACTGGATTCACTCTCACAGGCGGCGCGCGGCGAAGGCAATCTCATACCTCAGATGAAAGATGCCTTGGCCCGGGGCGCGACCCTCGGCGAAACCAGCAATGCATTGCGCGAAGTATTCGGTCAGCATCGACAGGGAGGCGGCGCGTGAAGCGATACGAGGAAATGCTGCCCAAGGGAATTTTCCGCCGCCTCGACCATGTGGGAATCGCCGTAAAAAACCTGGAAGCCGCGCGCGCGGACTACGTGGATCGATTGGGTTTTGTGGAAGCCGAACGCGAAAGCCTTCCCGAGCAGGGCGTTGAAGTGATCATGCTTGATGGCGGCAACTGTCGGGTCGAGCTACTCGCTCCTTTGGGCGACAACTCCCCCATCGCCAAGTTTCTGGAAAAACGTGGTGAAGGCATGCAGCAAGCCGCCTTCCAGGTTGCCGATCTAGATGCGGCCCTAGCCGAACTGGCGAACCGGGGCGTCAAACCCATTGCACCGCCTTCGGTGGGCGCGGGAGGCCTGCG
>JACNKJ010000222.1 GCA_014382085.1 bacterium | reverse complement strand
GGCGTCAACATGCGCACACTCTTTCAAGTCCATCCCATTAATCTGAGCGTGGCGGTCTGGGTGGGCTTCTTAGCGCTGTTCGGCATCGCAAGTGATGATGGTGTGATCATGGCAACATATCTCGGACAGGTCTTTCGACGAGATCGGCCGTCCACCGTATCTTCGATCCGCTTGGCGACCTTGGAAGGTGCGGAGCGAAGAATCCGGCCGGCCTTGATGACTGTAGCGACCACCATCTTGGCGCTCATCCCTGTGCTCACCTCAACGGGCCGTGGCTCGGATATCATGGTACCCATGGCCATCCCATCCTTCGGCGGAATGGTGGCAGTTCTCATATCCGTGTTCACGGTGCCGACGCTCTACTGCGCAATCGAGGAAAGTAAAGCAAAGAGATCTCGTAATTAGTGTGGGGTGCTGAGTAGGGAGCGAATTTTTCAACAAAGTCCTAACTGAATGGCAGGTCACAATGAAAAACTCCAATTCAATGGGCCACTTTCGACATTTTCTGCTGGTGGTTTGCGTGTTTGCAACGATTCCGGGGATTGGGAATACAAGGACGATCGCCGTTGACCTTTATGTGAAAAGTGGGGTTCTCGAAACAGCGGACGATCGCACTTTGCCTGTGCTCTGCTTTGCATCTTCGGAGACTGGGCAGGCATTTCTCCCCAATTCCGAGATCGGCCTTGAGGTCGGTGACGAACTTCTGGTCACCCTTCACAATCAGGATGACAGCTACCATGGTTTCGAGGTGCTTGGTCTTGGAGGTGCGGGAAGTTCCGTGGCGCCAGGCTCCTCAGAGACCTTTCAGTTTCTCTTTCCCGAAGCGGGATGCTGGCTCTACCGGGATCCGGTCAACCTTCCGATCAATCAGGGTCTTGGCCTGACCGGTCCGATAGTGGTTATTGATCAGAATGCCGATCACGATGCCGAATTTCTATGGCACTTGAACGAATTCAGCGAAGGCTGGCTCACTCATCATGAAGCCGGCGAAGCGATCGATACGGCGATCTACCTACCCAACTACTTCACGGTGAACGGGCGTTCCGGAGCCGACACCATGGATGATCCAAGAGCCCTGCTTGCCGGTCAGGTAGGGGACAATCTTCTCATCCATGTCGTCAACGGAGGTCTTCGTCTTCATAGCCTCCACTTCCACGGTTATCACGTTAACCTTGTTTGGCGTGATGGAGCGCCTCTGTCTGAGCCTTGGGTGAAGGATACCATCGCCATCCCAGCGGGTGGAACGGCGCTCTTTCAGCTAACTCCCCATCAGAGCGGACTCTTTCCCATCCACGATCACGTTGTCCAATCTGTGACGGCCAATGGTGTCTATCCCCTCGGTATGATCGTTTTCGCCGATATCCAACCCTAGGAGAATGAACGATATGAACCATATCAAATCAATGATTCTCGTTCTCATGCTTCTAGCGGGAACTGCTTTCTCAGCGGAAGTGCATGTGACTTTGAGCTCGCGAATGACAGGGTCACACACTTTTAGCGACGGCACGGTCATTGAACAGTGGGGCTTCCGTGAAGGTGGGGGAATGATGGGCCAACCTCAGGTTCCAGGGCCAATCATCACAGCCAACGAGGGCGACCGCGTTTTCATCCACTTCCAGAACATGTCGCCCATGCCTCACACCATTCACCCTCATGGCTTGGATGCGGATCAGCAGAATGACGGCGTCCCTCAGACCTCATTCGAAATTCCCATGATGGGCAGTTACATCTACGAGTTTGATGCTAATCATGCAGGCTCCTACGCCTATCACTGCCATGTGAACACGGTGATCCATCTGCAAATGGGAATGTACGGCGCGATCAACATTCTGCCCCCCAACGGTTCCAACCATGCATGGGATGGAGGGCCTGCCTTCGATTTCGAACGAACGTGGCTAACGGCAGAGATCGATTTGGTCTGGAACCAACTCGGTGAGGATGCGGATTTCACGAACTATGAGCCTGATCTTTTCGTCCTGAATGGATTGGATGGGCCACAGGCTGCAAGTGATGCCTATACCCGGGTTGATCTCCTTGACGACGATGTCGCCCTGCTTCGTCTCGGCAACATGGGCTATCTGCCGGTGAGATACTCCTTCACAGGGCTGTATGCCGAAGCGGTGGCCAGTGATGGTCGTCCTTTGCCCGAGCGAATTAGCGGACAGGGCCTCGTGGTCGCACCGGGTGAGCGCTACGATGTCATGCTGCGTGGACTGACTAGCGGAAATTTCTTGGCCGAACTCGACTACCTCGATCTCTATGACTCCTCGGTTCTCGGGCAGCTGACATTGCCCGTGACCGTGACGGGCGATCCCTCCGACGTCTGGCCGGAGGATGACCTGGAGCAGTTCCGCGTATCGATTCCTTCGCCCATGCCTTTCCATAGCAGTGTCAGTTTCACTATGGGAATGCCTTCTCGCGGCATGGTGGATGTCTGGGTTCATGATATCCGTGGACGCCTCATCAAACAGGAACAGGTGGAAATGGACGATGGGTCAGCCTACACCTGGAACGGGCGAGACGATAATGGCTCCACACTGGCCAGCGGTGTATACTATTTACGCTTCCGCCACCGTGGAAAATACGAGACTCACAAAGTAACGCTGTTACGGTAAATGAAAACAGGAGGGTAGAAACCCTCCTGTCTTCATCTCATCCGTTTGCTGCATCAAATGCACAAGTCTGATGTTGTAGCCCAACTCTACTTCATTAGGACTACCTTCCGCGATTCGCGCTGGTCGCCCAGACTCAATCTCATTAGGTAAACGCCTGAGCTCAGTGCTCGCCCTGAATCGTTCCTTCCATTCCAGATCGCCTGGTGCTCGCCGACAGCGAGCATTCCATCCTCGAGCGTACGGACTCGGCGACCGTCGATTGAGTGCACTGTCAATATTGCGTGGCAATTCTTGTCGAGACGATAGGCTATGGTCACCGTGGGGTTGAAGGGGTTGGGATAGGGTACACCCAATCCAAAGACCGGGGGTGTTTGCTCCGCTCCGGTAGGATCTGAAGCACTGTTGAGAGTGCCGGGAGTGCCGTGACCGAGAGAGGCGGCCCAACTTTGGGGAAGGTTGTTATCCATTTCCGGATTGATGAGCTCCAGGGTTGGGCCGGTTCCATCGGGCTCGGTAGGCCAAGGCGGCGAGTCCCCGTAGATTACAAAATCCACGATCTCGCCATCCTCTGCATAAAGGCGAAGTAGTTCGCCCGCACCGCTGAATCCAAATCCGAGATCACCAAGGACGTTTTGGACTTCGGGGAACTGGGCCTGGAAGGTCGAAAGATTTTCGCAAAGCACGAGATATCCTTCCGGCGGAATCGATGTGCCCGCGGGGATCTCGAATGTGTGGGTGATGTCCTCATCCATGAAGATCATTCCGCCCACATTAACCTCCATTTGGGAGGGATTGTGGATCTCAACCCAATCCATCGGGTCGAAGTTCGGATCGGAATTGTAGTTGATCTCGTTGATAATCATGGCTCGCGCGAGTTGGTCGAAGTAAAAGCGGCCCATGTCCGTGATGGTTCCGTCGGGATCGAGGGGACTGTTCGGATCGCCCGCATCGATGCAGGGTGAGTCGGGCTGCAGCCTGAAATCGAGAGCATCCGTATCTAAGAAATACGGGTCGTCCATGAGATTGCCCTCGCCGTCCATCAGCACCAGGTCCGAGAGGCTGAAGGTAACCGTGGCGTCGGAGAACTCGTCTACGAAGAGCGTTTCGAGGAAGCTTCCCGCTACGATGCTGTTCGTCATGGTGACGTGCCCGCCGCCCCAGCCGGTATTCTTTTCGTAGGCGGCAACGCCAGTGCTGTCGGCGTAGAGGGTGACGTGATCGGCGATGATGACGGCGTCATCTTTGGCGGCCATGCCGATGGGACAGTGAGTGACGATGCAGCGGTTGATCGTTACTACGGAGGATTCACCCACGGAAATCCCCTTGTCGCCCCCGTTGTGAACGCGGCAGTCTTCGATGAGTGCAATTGAGCCGTAACCTATGTCGATGAGGTCGTCATCGCCTCCCCAGATAGTACATTCTCGAATGGTGCCATCGCCGACCACGTCGAAGTCGATGACATCGCCGGCCTGGCCGGGACCGAAGGTGCAGCGTTCCAGCACTGCGCTTCCGAAGCGGTTGTTCACGAATTCCTGAGTATTGCTGGGAAGGAAGACGCAATCGAGGATCTGCATGTCGCACTCGACGGTGTAAACGCAGCGCGCGTTTCCGTCGAAAAAGACGTGATCGAGTGTGACGGTCGATGAATCCGCGGCCACGGCTCCCCATTGCCAACTCGTGTTGCCGCCCCATCCGGCGCCTTGGATGATCGTGTGACGAATCAGGCAATCGCCCTCGGCATTGTCGAAAACGATGTTCCCCCATGGCCCGTAGTTTTCAAGACGGCGCATGAAGGTGACCGGAGAAGTCTCATAACCCAAGGCGTCCATTTCACCGAGTACCACGAGGTCGGCCGAGTTGCCCAGTCGGATCTCCACACCCGACATCACGGTCAGTTTCGCGCCAGGTGCGACGGTGAGACTGTCATCGATGAAGTAGGGAGATCCGGACAGGTAGAGCACTAGGTCGGTATCGATGACGGCGGGTAGCGTGGTGCCGGGGTCCACCGTGAAGGTGTTGTAGGTGTCGAAGGCGTTGGGTCCCGTGGACCATGGAGAGTAGTCGGTGGCGCTGACTTCATAGTAATAGGTGCCCGGAGCCGGTGTGACCGGCAGGGTAAGAGAAGTTTGGGTAATACTGTCGATGTAGACGGTGTTGCCATCGTCCCACCAGGTATCCGGGCAATAGCGAACCGTGTAGTGTACGGGATCACCGTTGGGATCGATGCTCGCTTCCCAATTCAGCTTGACCGAGTCGGGAAAGGAAACGGGCTCCCTATCCACCGAAAAACTACGCGGCCAATCGCTGAGCTGCTCTTGGATCCATGGGCCATAGAACTCCATACCAATCCACTTCTCGTTTGCCACTTCGTCGAGCCAGCTCACCACATCGGGCACGTCATCCGTCGCATCGGCCGCCACCGAGGCTTCGAGCTCGAGAACAAGACTGTCAACGATGGGAAAGAGGAAGTCGGGATTGAAGGTTTCCGTGATGATCTCGTCGACCCGCGAAGAGAAGTCGTCGAAGATCTCGTCAACGATGAAGGCCCGTTCGGCAAAGGGATTGTCCGGCAGGGAGTGTTTGCTCGTGTGGTGATATGGGTGCATTCCGTACTGGGCGAAGGTCTTGTCGAGATCCCAGGGCAGCATGGTCCAGAGGCCGCTGCCGTTGATGTCGTGATACATGTAATAGTTGTGGTAGTAGGTGCTGCCATTGGACGTGAGTGCATTGAGGGCGACGACGTTGAGCATGAGATCGTAGTCAATGTTTCGCTCGCAGAAGGCAATGTACTCCTCGTCGGGAACGGCGCCCAAACTATCGATGAGGGTTTGCAGATCGTCCCAGGGCCCGAGCTCGTTGGTTTTCTTCTCCCATAAAGCATG
>JACNKJ010000027.1 GCA_014382085.1 bacterium | reverse complement strand
GGTGACGGGAATTGGCATACGGATGAAGGGGCAAAGGAAATGCCAATGGGGAAGTCGCCAAGCACTAAGCGCTAAGCTCAGACTGCCAGGACAAATCCGTCAACTGCGGTGACGGCATTCTGAAGAATCGACTATTTACGGGGCATCACCATGAAGACTGCGCTCTCAGGGAAGGCGACGATGGGCTCCAGGCGATAGAGCTCAAGCAACTCTTCCAAACTGTGATAATTCATCCTCGCGCCCGTGCGCGGGAAATCGGAGATCCAAATGTAAAAGACCGGGCGATCCTCTTCGAAGATGGCCGCGAAATCCGAGAGCTCAGTGGTCTCAGTGCGACTCGTGGAATGAATCCAGCGGCGTGGCGCCAGACGCACGGGCAGGCCCGTATGGTAGTGCACCGCATCCGCACCATTGGAAATATAGATGGCCTCTTCCGGCGAGCCTTCCAGCCAGTTCCAGAGCGCCCAGCCCTGATAGTCGAGCGCGCTGAAGGTATCGATGCCTATATGACGCGCTCTCATAATACGAGCCAAGCTCTGGGCCGCAGGCCAGATTAACCATGCGATCATCAAAACCGCCGTGAGAGTCGGCCAGAGCCGGCGTTTCCATCCATCAAAGAGACGATCGATGAGAAGCGCGACCCAGAGCAGAAGCGGCAGAAATACCGGCAATATGTAGCGGGAGTGAATGGCCTCGAAGGCGTATCGTGAGGAGGTGTAAATGAGGAATGCGAGGTTCAAGGCAATGAAGCATTCCAGAACTGTGAGAATTCTTGCATGAGTTTCGGTCTTTCGGCGACTCCAGCGAATGTAAAGCAGAATGCTCAACAATACCGCAAGGAGCAGGCTGGGAATGACGGGCCCCCAACTCTCGTGCAAGATCCACCAAGCCAGGTGCTTCACCGTGAATCGCAGGTTCTGAAACAGGCCAAAACTCGAAGGCGATCGCTCTCCGGCCACCTGCCCCATGACCTGCAGATTGCGAATCAACCAAACGAGGGTCGGAAGTGCGGCAATCATTCCAAAGACGACGGTTCGTCGTAATCGGCGCGGCCAAGTTAACTCGCCTGATAAGAGTATGAAGATTCCCCCCACAGCGACCACAGTTATACCCACGTATCGCAATGACCATATTGCCGCGGCCAGAATTGCCAGCCAGACAAGCGCTCCCCAGCTTTTTCTCTTGGCGACAAATGGCAGCCTTAGGAGAAAGACCATCACCAGAAGATTGAAAATCGGTTCGGTCCAAGCGTGAAGGGCAACATCCAGCAGAGCAAAGTGCAGAAGGATAACCAGCGAAGCCCAATGCGCCACGAATCGGTGCTGCAGGTTGATGAACATCCATCGGCTGAGGAAAAAGAGTAGTAAACCTACCGACAGCAAGTTGATGAGAAGCGCCGTGATTTCGCAGGAAAGACCGACCTTGAGTCCGGCCGCGAGTAGCATGGGGTAAAGCGGCGGCCAGCTGGCGTAAGGATTACCATCGTGCTGCAGGAAGCCTTCGCCGCTCGCTAGATTGGCTGCGGTGGAGAAATAATCTACGCAATCGCTGGTGACACCGATGCCGAAGGGCTGAGTGGCGAAAAATAGAATGGCGGCAGCGGCGGCACCCAATAACCAGGGCATCCAGCGTGCGCTAAAATCCATGGGGCGAGCTTCCATGCATCGCTCCTAGAGAGTGGGGATGGGCGAGTCTTCCTTCTCCTCGGGAGGATGAACGAAGCGGTCCAACTTACGCAAGAGTTCATCGAGGCCACGACGGGCCACCGAAGATATGGCCAAATAGGGGATCTTCTTTTCGAGGCCCTTGGGTTTTGAGGGCGCCTCACCAAGTAGATCTATTTTGCTGAGGCAAAGCACGCGCGGTTTATCGAGTAAAGCCACATCGTGTTTTTCGAGCTCACTGAGCAAAGTCCGATATTCCTCAACAGGATTCTCCCCCGCCGCATCCACCAGAAAAAGCAGCACACGCGTGCGCTCGATGTGGCGCAGGAATTCCTTGCCAAGACCCTTACCGTCGCTGGCCCCTTCGATAAGACCGGGAATGTCAGCCATGACCAGAGACCGGAATTCGCCCGTGCGCACGATTCCCAGGTTGGGCTCCAGAGTCGTGAAAGGATAGTCGGCGATCTTGGGACGCGCTTCGGACACGGCCGAGAGTAGCGTAGATTTCCCCGCATTGGGAAATCCGACCAAGCCCACATCGGCGATGAGCTTGAGTTCCAACTCAAGAGTCTTTTCTTCGCCTTCCTTACCGGATGTGGCCCAATCGGGAGTCTGGCGGGTGGGCGTTTTGAAACGCGCGTTGCCCTGCCCCCCCTTGCCTCCGGCGGCCACAACCACCTGCTCTCCATGCTCGGTTAGGTCGGCCAGTATCCTGCCCTCTTCAGCATCCTTCACCACGGTTCCACAGGGCACGCGAATGATCGTATTACGACCCGTCTTGCCGGTCTTGTTGGCACTACCACCGGGTTGACCCTTGGCCCCCTCGTAAATCTGTTGGTAGCGGAAGTCCATGAGCGTGTGAAGCTGTGAATCCACTTCCAGGATCACGTCACCACCCTTGCCGCCGTCACCACCCCAGGGTCCGCCCCGGGGCACGAAGCGTTCGCGACGGAAGGACACGAGGCCGTCGCCTCCTTTTCCGCTTCTCACTCTTATGACCACGCGATCGATAAACATCAGCCGATAAACCGTTCGAGGCGGGTGAATCCATCTTCCAGATCTGCGTCGGAAGCGGCGAAAGACATGCGCACCCAGTTGTTCATACCGAAAGCGTCACCAGGGACCAGGGCAAGGCCCTCATCTTCCAGCAAGTGGGCGCAAAATTCCTGACCATCTTTCCAAGCGCGCTTTTCTAAAATCGGGCTGCTATCGAAAAAGAGATAGAAAGCGCCTTCGGGTTCGGTGAAGGGTAGACCCAGCTTTCGCATCTTCTCAACTACGTATTCGCGCCGCTTGGCGAACTCAGTCCGCATGGTGGCGACGCTGTCCCATCCCTCGCTGACGGCTTTGAGGGCCGCGCGCTGACTAATTTGACTGGGGCTGGATAGGGCTTGGCTCTGATACTTGGCCAGAGGCGCGATCACCGACTCGTCGCCGATGGCGTAGCCTAGTCGCCAGCCTGTCATAGCGAAGCTCTTGGACACGCCTGTCACAACCACCGTTCGCTCGGGCATCCAGGGCGCAACGGTGTAAAGACTTTGGTGTTTCAGTTCGCCATAAACCAGATCTTCGTAGATTTCATCGGCGATGACGATGAGGTCGCGATCACGCGCCACCTCCGCAATACCTTCTAATTCGCTCTTGCTGTAGACCGCTCCCGTGGGGTTGGTGGGATTGTTCAGCAACAGGACCTTTGCGCCGTCCGCAGCGGCGTCCAACTCATCAGCCGTGAGCTTCAGGTGATTTTCCATACGCGTGACCACCGGTACGGGCACGCCGCCACGCATCTTCACCATGGCTTCGTAGCTCACCCAGAATGGCACGGGGAAAATAACCTTGTCGCCCGGATCCAAAAAGATCGACATGAGATAGTAGATGATGGGTTTGGCGCCGCTGGATGCGCAGACATTGCAGGTGTCCAATTTGACACCCCAACGTTTGGAGTATAAGTCGGCGACGGCCTTGCGAAGCTTGGGCTCACCGGCGGCGGCGGTGTAGCGCGTGGCTCCGCTTCGGATGGCCTCAATACCCGCTTCTGCCACAAGCTCGGGCGTGCGGAAATCGGGCTCACCGGCAGTAAGGGAAACAATGTCGCGGCCCTCCGCTTTCAGACGATTGGCCAGCGCCGTCACGGCCAGGGTCTTGGATCCTTCGATGTTGGCTCCCACATGACCGAGCTTATCGGCGAAGCGGGGAGTCAAAGTTTCGATGCGGTTCATGTCACAGGTCCCTTTCCCATCTCGGTCATCATTTCCAGCACGGGGGCCGTCACGAAAGGTGTGAGGTCTCCACCGTACTCTCGGATCTCTTTCACCAGCGAACTGGAGAGATAGATATAGTTTTCGCTGGGCATCATGAAAATGCTCTCAAAGCGATCCAGCAATTTCCGATTAGTCAGCGCCATGACGAATTCGTATTCGAAATCGCTGAAGGCGCGCACACCACGAAGGACAGCGCTGACGCCCAGTTTTTCCACTTGTTCGGTGAGCAGTGTATTGAAGGATAGCACCTTCACGTTATCCAAGCCGACCACAGCTTTTTCCGTCAGCTTGAGCCGCTCTTCCAGCGTAAACAAGGTATTCTTTTCCTTGTTGTCCGCCACCGCGACGATGAGCTCGTCACACAGGGGCATGGCGCGACGGATCAAGTCCAGATGACCGCGCGTGGGCGGATCGAATGTGCCGGGATACATCCAACGGTTCATCGTTTTCCTCCCCGGAAGATCGTCACTTGCGTATCGCCGAAATTCATGACTCGATGAAGCTTCAAACCTTCGGGCGCTGTAATTTCTTCCCCACCAGCCGACTCGAAACTCACGACTCCCACATCGGATGCATGAAGCTCAGCGAGAAGTTTCAGGCTCTTCACACCCTCTTCATCGCCGTAGGGCGGGTCCATGAGCACCAGGTCCGCACCCCCCTCCGGCCAGTGATTCCTAAGATAGTAACGCACCTTCTCCTTGAACACCTTTGTTTCAAGACCTTCGTTTCGAGCAGCCTCCAGATTGCGCGAAAGAACGTCCACACCCCGTCGTGAGAGCTCCACGAAATGCGCGCGCTGGGCGCCGCGGCTAAGGGCCTCCAGGCCGAGACTGCCGCTTCCCGCAAAAAGGTCGATGACCACACCATCCTCGAATTCGTCCTGCAAAACGGCGAAGAGACTTTCACGAACACGATCGGTGGTTGGGCGTGCGCCGTTCTTGGGGACCAGAAGGCGACGGCCCTTCATGCGGCCGGCGATGATTCTCATTCCAATGCCTTTCGCTCGGCTTCCAGCAGGGCTTCGTGAATACCCTCGCAAAGATTGTTCAGCATCTCGCCGAGGCCGTTGTGATCCACCTCGCGGATGTCCTCCACGCGCTGGGCTACCTGATTGTAAAGGGGCCGCCGGCGCTCGAAGAGTAGCTGGACATTTTCATCTTCTTGTTCAAGCAACGGACGGCTGTGCCGTGACACTTTCTTGAGCCAAGGTGCAAGGGACTCCCATGACCAATCCAGGAAAACCGTGTAACCGTTCTGAAGCAAATCTCGATTGGATGCGGTTTCGATAACGCCGCCCCCGGTAGCCACCACGAAACCGTCCAGTTTCACAATTTGCTCCAAGGCCTCTGTTTCACGCCGGCGGAATCCAACTTCCCCTTCGGCCTCGAAGATCTCTCGAATGCTCAAGTTCGCCTCGGACTCGATGATGCGATCAAGGTCGCGAAAACTGCGCCCGGAGTATTCCGAGAGGAAACGCCCCAGAGTGGATTTCCCCGAGGCCATGAAGCCGACGAGATAGAGATTCATGGCTAAGAAATAACTGGATTATGGAAATTTGCCAAGGCAATAACTGA
>JACNKJ010000114.1 GCA_014382085.1 bacterium | reverse complement strand
AGGGAACCAGGACGCCCGTTTCCTCGTGGCGCACGGAATCGCGCAGGCCCGGTGAATCGGCTGCGACCGTGGGCACGCCACAAGCGCCGGCCTCGATCACGGTGAGCCCCCATCCTTCTTTGGGACTGGCGTTGAGGAAAAGGTGGCTGCGATAGAGCAGCTCGACCATGTCCGGCAGCTTCATGAATCCGTGGAAGGTGACGCAGTCCTCAAGGCCCAGGCTCGCACTAAGTTTTTCCAGCTCAGGACGCTCGGGTCCATCACCGATGATCTCAAGCCGCGCCTCGGGCAGTTCGTCTTGAATGCGCGCAAAGCTGCGCAACACGATGTCGGCACCCTTGTACTTACGAAGGCGTCCGGTGTGAACCAGTGTCGGATGCGCGTTTTTGGAGGGAGGATTTTGCAAATCATAGGGCTCCGCATCGAAGCCGCAATAGTTCACCTGGATACCTTCGGCATTCATGCCGCGGGACACGAGATCGTCGCGTGTGCTGGGACTGATGGCCAATACGCCTGAACGCCCGAAAACTGCGGGGATCGCCCTTTCCATGAGCCAAACGTAGCTGGCGAAAATGGGATTGGTTTCGCGAAAGACCGTGGAACCGAAAAGGTGAGGTACCACCAGAAGACTGGGAAGTGAAGAAAACAGCGGCAGGAAGAAGGGTACCTTGTTCACGTCTTCGACGATCACATCGAAGGGTTCTTTCTGAAGCAGACGACGGGCTTTTAGAGCCAGAGCGAAGTTGGCGGTCATGGCCCCACCGGCTCGAATCACGCGCAAGCCATGGTAGTGTTCCTCGGCACTCGCGCCTTCAAAACCCGCAGCGAGAAGGGTAATCTGATGCCCCTTGCCGACCAATCGCTCAAGCAGTTCGTGAATATGGGTTTCTGCGCCGCCGGCTTCCGGGTTTTTCAGGTCGCGCCAATTCACCGCGAGTATTCGCAGAGCCTGCTCGCTCATGAGCCCGCCCCATCTTTCTCCGCCATGCATCCGATAATCATGGCGCTGTAATGTCCGAGACGGCGGTAACGCAGACCTAGGCGAAGACGTTCCAGAAGCGAACCGAGAACAGGAATGGGCCTGGGATGCTGGGGTAGTTTGATTCCCAACATGGCCAGGCTTTTTCGCAGCATGCGATAGAATAGTCCGGGCACCGGCCAGTCCGCATAGGTTCCTGCGGGCCTGAGTCCCTGTTCGCGAAGGAGTCCTTCAAGCTCACGAGCACTGAAGGAGCATTCCCATCCGGCGAACCAGCGATTTAGCAAAATCAGGACGCGTTTAATCAAGGTGTAGATGTGCCAGCGCTGGGGCACGTCCACGAGCAGGAGACCACCGGGTTTCAGAACCCTGGCGTTCTCGGCCAGCAAGAGCCGGGGATCGCGAAAGTGCTCGAGGAGTCCTTGATGAAACACGATGTCGAAACTGCCATCGGGAAAGGGAAGAGCAAGGGCATCGCCGCGACTGAGACTGAGCTGATTCGCTTTGTCGTGAGTGCCCACCACCCTAAGTGCGGAGGGGGAATAGTCGAGCACCATCACCTTGGCGCCGAGTTCGGCTAAGTTCAAACTGTCGCGCCCACTGCCCGCCCCCACTTCCAGGATGCGCGCGCCAACGAGATCGCGACGCGAGGCCAACTCGGCCGCCAGGTCCCCTACCGATTCGTAGATCTCCTCGGCGGGAGCGGAATCCCAGTACTTATCCCAATGCTCCTGACGGCTCTCGCGCGGGGTCATGCCGCGGAATCCTCATCCGAAAGAAGCTTGTCGAGGACACCGTTCACGAAACGCGAGCCGTCCTCCGAATCGAATTTTCGGGCGAGGGTGACGGCTTCATCCAGAATGACGCTTCGAGGTTGCTCGGGGAAATAGCGTCCCTCGGCAAGGGCCAGACGCAGGATGTTCCTCAGCACAATGCTCACACGCTTTGGATCCCAGTTTTCAAGCTGAGCGTCGATGCTCGCATCCAGCGATGCGCGCTCTGAGTAGACTCGCTCCAGCAAACGCGCTGCGAAGTCTTCGCTCTCGGCGTGGCTTCCCCTACGGTCGGCCTGCTGACGCAGAACCTCGGCCAGTTCCTTCTCGGGGAACTCAAGCTCGTAAAGCGATTGGAGGGCCAGTTCCCTGGCCTTGGTTCGTCTTCCCAATTTATGCCTTCAACTTTCCGGCCAAATCCAGCATTTCGATGGCCGTCATGGCGGCTTCCCAGCCCTTGTTGCCACCCTTGCTGCCGCTGCGTTCGATGGCCTGCTCCAAGGTATCGGTAGTGAGTACGCCGAAGCTTACGGGGATATCGCTGCTCAGCGCGATCTGCGCGATGCCCTTGCTCGCTTCGGCCGCAACGAACTCGAAGTGCGGCGTGCCTCCGCGAATAATAGCACCCAGGCAGATGACGGCGTCATAGCGCCCCCCATCCACGACCATCTTGGCGGCCTGGGGTAGTTCGAAAGCACCGGGCACCATGATCTGATCCACCTTGTCTTCTTTCGCGCCGTGGCGCAAAAGGCAATCTGTGGCGCCTTCGGCCAACTTGGACGTGAGGAAATCGTTGAAGCGACTCACCACCAGGGCGAAGCGCTGTCCATCTATGCGTAATTGTCCTTCGATGATCATTTCGAACCTCCGCAGTAGGGGTAGGTGATTCCCCCCTCTTGTTCAAGTTCAAGTTCTAGTTCTAGTTCAGAAGCTACATGTCGAGCATGTGCCCAAGTTTTTCCTTCTTGGTTTTCAGATAACGTTCGTTCTCACGCCGAGACGGAACCTCGAGGGGCAGCCGCTCGACGATCTCAAGGCCATAGGCCTCTAAGCCCACAATCTTTTTGGGATTGTTTGTGAGCAGGCGAATTTTCCGCACCCCGAGTTCACGCAAGATCTGGGCGCCAATGCCATAGTCGCGCAGATCGGCGGCAAAACCCAGATGATGATTGGCCTCCACCGTGTCCATACCTTGATCCTGAAGCGCGTAGGCTCGTAGCTTATTCATAAGGCCGATGCCCCGGCCCTCCTGCATCATGTAGAGAAAAATGCCGGAGCCTTCATGATCGATAATGTCCAGGGCCTTGTCACGCTGCTCACCGCAATCGCAGCGCTTGCTGCCGAGCACGTCGCCGGTGAAGCACTGGCTATGCACGCGCACCATGGCCGCCTCGTCCTTGTTGGGTTCGCCGCGCACCATGGCCATGTGCTGTGTGCCGTCGAGGATATTCTCAAAGAGAAAGAGACGGAATTGGCCGTGATGTGTGGGAAGGTCCACGTCGACCACCGGGCGCACCAGAGTTTCACGAGACACGCGATAGGCGATGAGTTGCTTAACGGAAATCATCACGAGATTGTGTTCTTCGGCGAAGAGCTTCAAGTCGTTCAATCGCGCCATGGAACCATCTTCGTTGAGAATTTCGCAAAGCATACCCACGGGACGAAGACCCGCCAGGCGTGCGAGATCCACAGCGGCCTCGGTGTGTCCCGCGCGTCGAAGCACGCCTCCGGGCACGGCGCTCAAAGGAAAGATGTGACCGGGACGCGAGAAGTCTTCGCCGGCGGCCAATTTGTCGGCCATAAGCTGCACGGTGAGCGCCCGATCCGATGCGCTGATTCCTGTGGTAGTGCCTTCTCGCGCATCCACGCTTACGGTAAAGGGAGTGCCCATGCGGCTGCTGTTCTGCTGAACCATGGGTGACAGGTCCAGGCCTTCGAGAAGATCACGTTCGGCGGGCGCACAGATGAGCCCGCGTCCGAATCGTGCGAAGAAGTTCACATCCTCCGGGCGCACCTTTTCGGCGGCCATGATCAGATCGCCCTCGTTTTCGCGATCCTCATCATCCACCACCACGATCATGCGACCCTTGCGTATTTCCTCGACGGCCTCTTCGACCAATTTGAATTCTTGGTTCATTAGTTCTTCCCTGTGAATCCGTGTGACATGAGCAGTCCCATGAGGTTGCTGTCCTTGCGGCTGTTCTCGCCTTCTTCCAAGTAACGCATCACGTACTTGCCGAGTAGATCGGTTTCGATGTTCACACGGTCTCC
The DNA here is from genome assembly GCA_014382085.1 of bacterium. Classification (GTDB taxonomy): domain Bacteria; phylum Krumholzibacteriota; class Krumholzibacteriia; order JACNKJ01; family JACNKJ01; genus JACNKJ01. Next base: position 1,493 of record JACNKJ010000114.1, on the reverse strand, counting down.
TGGTTTCGCTTTACCCAGAGTCGTGTGTTCCAGAGTGTGAGGGATGATGTAGATTTCGCAGCCATCGGGCATCACTTCGGGACCCACGGTGAGCGAGATACCATCCACGCTGATGGATCCTTTGGGCACGAGTTGCTCCACCAGGTCGGACTCCATGACCAATCGAAAGGTGGACCACTCTCCCTCGGGCGAGATGGAGTGAATGGTGGCTTTGCCGTCCACGTGACCGCTTACGAAATGTCCACCCAGACGGCTGCTTGGCGTGAGCGCGCGCTCCAGGTTAACTGTGGCACCCGCATTGATCTGGCCCAGAGTGGTGGCGCGTAGCGTTTCGCCCATGGCGAAAAACTCGAAGCGATTTTTTTCGAGTCTCGTAACCGTCTGGCAAACGCCGGCCACGGAAATACTGTCGCCGATGGCCAGTTCATCCATCACGAGCTTGGCTTCCACCACGAGTACCTTGCCCGCGCCTTCCTCGCGCAGTTCCCGAACGATTCCGGTTTCTTCTACGATGCCGGTAAACATTTAGGCTTCTCCTTCCGGAACGAGACTGATCTGCAAATCTTCGCCTTGCATTTGACTGTGATGAATGCGCGCGCGCGGACCATCCTGGGGGAGAATCCACAGGGGTCGCCCGTGAGCCGGGAAAAGCGTGGGCGCCGTGAAGTATTCCCAGCGATCCCAAAGACCCGAGGCGATGAATGAACTGAGCAAACGGCCACCACCCTCCACCAGAAGATGGGCGATACCCTCTTCGGCGAGCAGAGTCATGGCCGCCGTCAAGTCCAAGCCGCCTTCACCCGTGGGCAGGTGATGCACGGTCCAGCCGGCGGCCTCATGCTCGTGTGCTTCGGCGCCTTCGGGTATGAACAGAATGGGTGCGCGGTCTTCCCAGGGCAGATCACTAGGTGCGTGTAATGGATCACCGTCGAAGACCACTGGACGCGGCGGCGGGTCTTCATCGTCGATGAGACGCAGGTCGAGGGCCGGGCGATCCAGTCGCGCCGTCTCTCCGCCCACAGCCACGGCACCGGCCATGGCTCGCAATCGATGCCCTTGGCGCCGAGCTTCCTCGCCGGTGATCCACTTGGAACTGCCGTCTGCCCGCGCCAGCATGCCGTTGAGCGTGCCCGCGCTCTTCAAGGTGATGAAGGGCCGCCCCTTTTCCTGCAAGGAGGAATAGGCCAGGTTCTGCTGGCGGGCTTCTTCGGCGAGCAGACCGCTTTCCACTTCCAGGCCGGCTTGGCGAAGGAGTTTTGCGCTGCTTCCTAGTTCGGAAGGATTGGGATCGTCCATGGCATAGACCACGCGAGCCAGCCCGGCTTCGATAATGGCGCTGCTGCATGGAGGTGTTCGACCCTGTAGGTGGCAGGGCTCCAAGTTCACGTAAATCGTGGCGCCGCGCGGATCTTCTTGGCAGGCGGCCAGAGCTTCCCGCTCGGCGTGGGGCCCGCCGACACGCCGGTGCCAACCCTCGCCGATGGCCTTTCCAT
>JACNKJ010000028.1 GCA_014382085.1 bacterium | reverse complement strand
GCTGGGGAAGTGCCCGGGCGGGATGGAATCTCCCTCTATGCGAAGAGAATCGGCGAGAAGTCTGATTACGAAAAGGCCAGGAAGACTGTCGGTGCTCGTGAAACTGCTTTTGATCTTTCCGGGCTCATCAGGATCGATGACATTGAGCAAGACACTCAGAATGTGCGGAATCTCCTTATTGAGTATCAAACTGTCGAGCAAGGTATCCGCAAAATCTTTAACAGGATCGTAAAGGCTGTCGCCGTCTACGTCTTCAAAGGCCCAAAGCCTGATCAGCTTGGACTCCACGGGAAGATGCCTGAAAGTGAAACTTCCCTGGCGATCCGGCCGCAGACTGCGCTGCCAACCTCCTTCTGGATCTTCCAGAATAATATGAAGGTTTTCCGAGGGGCGGCGCTTGAACTGCACCTTTCCCCCCACCCACCCACGAAGCAGGCGCGGACCCGTACTGAAATCCAGTACTTGCCAATCCTGTTGAATCACGCCGTGACGATCCATCCAACCGGGTTGAAGGTAGAAGCAGATGCTGCTATCGGGAGGAAATGGGTCCCAGAATTCCAGGGTGACCAAGGTGTCCCCCGACCACTTGGCGTGACGAAGCAATCTGGGTGGTTCACTGCGTAGTGATTTTAGAACCGAAGACCGATCCACACCCTCGCTGAAATAAAGCTGAAGGGTGTCCAGGGGACCCGTATTCAAGCTTCCATCGGCTGGCATGGATCCCACGAATTCGGCCGGCGTTTCATCGGCGGGCCCCCCGGGCGGCGCTTCCATCTGAGCACAGGCGGCGATGATCGCCGCCGCAGCCAGAAATAATGCCGACCGGAGTGATCGCATTTACATCACCAGCGTGAGGATGGCGCGCTGAGCGTGCATCCGGTTTTCTGCTTCATCGAATACCACCGACTGGGGACCATCGATGACTTCGTCGGTAATCTCGTCGCCGCGGTGCGCGGGAAGACAGTGGAGCACGATGCTGTCTTTCTTCCCTGTCTTCTCCAGGAGTGACTGGTTCACTTGGTAAGGCTTGAAGATCTCCTTGCGGGCCGCCGCCTCGTCCTCTTGGCCCATGCTCGCCCAGACGTCTGTATAGAGTACGTCGGCGCCATCCACCGCCTGTGCGGGATCGTTGATGTTTTCATAGCGCAGATTGGGATTGATCTTCCGCGCGTTTTCCAGCACAGAAGGATCGGGCTCATATCCCGAAGGATTGCAAATAACCAGTTCAAAGGGGAAGCGCGCAGCTGCGTTGATCCAGCTGTTGGCCATGTTGTTTCCATCGCCCAGATAGACAATGCGTTGATCCTCGATACCGCCCTTGTGTTCCCAGATGGTCTGAAGATCGGCCATGACCTGGCAGGGATGAAGTAGATCCGTGAGTCCGTTGATCACCGGAATGCTGGTGGCGTTGCGGGCCAGAGTCAAAGCGCCTTCGTGAGCGAAGGTGCGAATCATGATGCCGTCCACATAGCGCTCGAGCACACGAGCCACATCCTGCGGCGCTTCGCGGCTACCTAGCCCAATTTCCTTGTCCGTAATGTACAGACTCGAGCCGCCTAACTGGGTGATGGCAACTTCGAAGCTCACGCGTGTGCGAAGGCTGGGCTTGTGAAAAATGACCGCCAAGACCTTGCCGGGCTTCTCACCGCGGAGGTGTTCGCCTTTTTTGAGTCGACGCTTTTGATCCATGGCCAGTTCGAGAATGCGCACCAGATCGTCGCTATTCCAATCTGCGATGGAAATAAAATCCTTGGGCATCGCCATGGTTTCTCCTTCTATCCTCTAGGGTGCGCCTTGCGATGCACGTCCTTGAGTTTCTTCGTGGTCATGTGCGTGTAGACCTGGGTACTCGTCAAACTCGAGTGACCCAGAAGTTCCTGGATGGAACGCAGGTCGGCGCCCCGATCCAACAAATGGGTGGCGAAACTGTGCCTAAGCACATGGGGACTCATCCGCTCCAGGGAAGCCACCATTCCCAAGTAGCGATTCACACTTCGCTGAACCGTTCGCGGGCTGATAGAACCCTTACGACCGGGGAAAAGGGGATCCATCGCGAGCCCAGGACCGAGATCGCTCAACCAACGTTTCAGCCATCTTTGAGCCTCGCCTTGAACGGGCAAGAGACGCTCTTTAGCACCTTTGCCCATCACGGTCAGGATTCCCTGCGCCAGATCAATGCTTTCCCGCCTTAAGCCTGTCAATTCGCTGAGACGAATTCCCGTGCCGTAGAGTAGCTCCAGGATGCAGCGATCACGCAGCCCCCTTGCATCGTTCGTATCGGGGAGGGCCATCATTCGATGAACCCATCCTTCTTCAGCGAACACCGGCAGGCGTTTGGCGAGCTTGGGCGCATCCAGAAGCGCCACCGGATTCGCATCGAGCCGCTCACTTCGATTCAAGAAGCGATAGAAGGTACGAAGCGAAGAGAGTTTTCGCGCGATGCTACGATCACCCAAAGGAGCAATTTCTCTCGATCCTCGGCGAAGTCCCGCAAGATACCTTCGCAGCAAGGCGCGCTCCACGTCCAAGGCCTCGACCTTGTCGGGATCTCCGAGGAAACTTATGTATCCGCGCAAATCCCGCATATAGGCCGACACCGTATGGGGCGAATAGGCCCGCTCCACGGATAAGAATGCTTCAAATGCCTTGAGGGTATCTCTCACGCCGAGGAAGGTATCAGAGGGATGGCAGAGGCGCAAGATCGCTATCCGCAATATGGCAAACCCCTTAGATCTCGGAAAGCCAAGCATCCAAGGCTGCAAGGCTGCGTTCGGCAAGCATGGCCTTGCGCTTTTTCTTGTCGCGAACCCGTTCGTCCAGGGGCGGTAGAAGACCGAAATTCACGTTCATGGGTTGACTCTTTCCGGGAGTCTGCCCCTCCAAAAATCTCGTGATCGCCCCGGTGAGAGTGGTCTCTGGTGGGATAGAAGGTTCCCGCCCTGATATCTTGTCCAGCAGATGACGCGCGGCCAGAAGCCCGCTGCCCATGGATTCCACGTAGCCCTCAACGCCGGTCATTTGGCCAGCGAAAAAGAGCCCCTCCCGCTTGCGGCTTTCCTGGAAGCGACTAAGAGTCGAGGGATAGTCCAAAAAGAAATTCCGATGCATGGCACCGTAGCGTACGAATTCCGCCTTGGCTAAGGCCGGTACCATTTCAAAAATGCGCTGTTGATCCCCCACGCGCAACTTGGTTTGGCAACCTACCAGTCCCCAGAGCGTACCCTCGCGGTTTTCGGCTCGCATCTGCAGAACAGCCCAGGGGCGTCTTCCTGTGGCGGGATCGTCCAAGCCCACGGGACGCAAAGTTCCGTGGCGCAATGTTTCAGGACCTCGGGCCGCGATCACTTCCACCGGCAAGCAGGACTCGAAGTAAGGCACATCCTTCTCGAAGTCATGGGATGGATAGGCATCCGCTTCGGTGAGAGCGCTTACGAAAGCATCATAGCAATCCTTGTCCATAGGCGCGTTGAGGTAGTCAGCCTCACCCTTTCCATATCGACTGGCTTGGTAAAGCCTCGATTCGTCCAAAGACTCCCGCGTGACGGTCGGCGCGATGGCGTCATAGAAGCTCAATCGTCCGCTGCCGAAATGCTCCTCGATGGATTCACTCAGCGCATCGCCGGTCAGTGGCCCCGTGGCCACAATGACGAGACCATCTCTGGGAAGCTCGGTGGACTCAAGCCTCTCCAGTTCAATATTGGAATGAGCCAGAGCCGCGTCCGTGACCTTTTGGGAAAACTCCAAAGGGTCTACGGCCAATGCCCCTCCGGCGGGTAGAGCCGAACTCTCGGCCAATGGGATGAGCCGGGATCCTAGTCTCTTGAGTTCGGCCTTATATAGCCCTGAGGCCGAATCCATCAGAATGGATTTTAAGGAATTGCTGCAAACCAGTTCGGCCAATCCATCCAGGCGATGTGCTGGAGACTTGGCCACAGGCTTCTGCTCCAGAAGCTTTACCTTGAGTCCATGGTCGGCCAGAAAAAGAGCGGCCTCGCTTCCTGCAAGACCGCCACCGATGACTACAACATCAAAACACTTGTCCACTAGTAGGGAATCTCTAGTTTGCAGACCGTGCACTGACGGTAGTTGCCCTTGGCCTTGCTGGCCTTTTCCACCACCATGCTTTCGCAATCGGGGCAGGGCTCGGCAACAGGCTTGTTCCAACTGGCGAATTCGCAATCAGGATACTGATTGCATCCGTAGAAGGTGCGCCCAGCGCGGCTGCGTTTTTCAACCAGCTGGCCATTTTTACACTCTTCCTTGGGACAGGGTACGCCGATTTCCAGGGGTGCGGTGCCCTTGCAATCGGGGTAGCGCTCGCAGGCGGCAAAGCGCCCGTAGCGACCCGTGCGATTCACCATGCCCGAACCGCACTCGGGGCATTTTTGGTCGCCCGCGGGAGTGGGATCTTCAACGGGTCGCGAGAATTTACAGTCGGGCCATTTGCTGCAAGCCAGGAAGCGACCATTGCGTCCCCAGGTTTTGACCATGGGCGATCCGCATTTTTCGCATTCTATATCCGTGACTTCACGCAGGCTTTCGCGCAGTTCCTCGACCTTCGACTCTACGTCGTCGATGGCCTCACGCATGGGCGTGTAGAGGTGCTCAACCACCTGTCTCCAAGGCTCCTTGCCCTCTTCCACTTTGTCCAACTCTTCTTCCATGCCGGCTGTGAAACCAACCTCAAACAATGCAGGGAATCCTCTTTCGAGGAATGTCCAAACATTGTCTCCCAATTCCGTGGGGAAGAAACGCTTGTTCTCGTCGAGCTCCAGGTAATCGCGACTTTGGATGGTGCTCACAATAGTCGCATAAGTGCTCGGACGTCCGATGCCCTTCTCTTCCAGTTCCTTGATGAGTGTTGCTTCGGAGTAACGCGGCGGTGGCTCGGTGAAATGCTGCTTGGGATCGATCTTTTCCAGCTTGAGCTTTTCGCCCTCGTTGATCTCGGGCAACAGCTTCTCAGTATCTCCGTTAGGACGTGTTCTGCGGAAGCCGTCGAAAACAAGTCGATTACCCGTGGCGCGGAAGAGAGCTTTGCCCGCAAGAATGTCTACGCCTGTGGCTTCGAAGCGCGCTTCGGCCATTAGTGAAGCCGTGAAGCGCTGCCAAATGAGCGTGTAGACCGCCAACTGATCTTTGGTGAGATACTTTTTGATGGCTTCCGGAGTGCGCATCACCGATGTGGGACGGATGGCTTCATGTGCATCCTGCGCGCCTTTCTTGCTTTTGAAAACGCGATCCTTGGCCGGCATATATTCTTTGCCGTAGTTTGTTAGGACAAATTCGCGATGTTCTTCCCGCGCAGTATCGGCTACACGCGTGGAATCGGTTCGCATGTAGGTGATCAGTCCCGCACTGCCCTCTTCGCCCAGATCCAAGCCTTCGTAAAGTTGCTGCGCGATAACCATGGTGCGCCGCGCGTTGTATCCCAGGCGACTACTTGCCTCACGCTGTAAGGTACTGGTGATGTGCGGAGCATCGGGACTGCGTTTGCGTTCCTTGCGTTCGACTTTGTCGACCAGGTA
>JACNKJ010000030.1 GCA_014382085.1 bacterium | reverse complement strand
GGGCGCGCTTGATCAGCTCGATGTCCATGCAGTCCTCGGTCTGTTCATCTGGCAATACGGACCCTGTTGGGACAATGGCTACCTTTGGTGGAATCCCTACAATGAAATTGACGTGGAATTCAGTCGTTGGGCGAATTCGGGAAACGAGATCGCCCAATTCGTGGCCCAGCCCTATGACTGGCCGGGAAACATCGATCGCTTTGATGCGAGTTTCGGCGTCGATGAGCTTTCAAGCCACGCATTCAACTGGCTGGCCGATCGCGTGGAGTTTCGTAGCTGGCGTGGCGGGCCGGAAGATGAATCCCCTGAGAACATGCTGCATGAGTGGGTTTACACTGGACCTCACATTCCGAGACCTGAACAACCTCGCGTACATATGAACCTCTGGCAGTTCGACGGCCCACCTGCTACGGAGCAGGAAGTGATCATAGACGACTTCAGCTTTGTTCCGGAGAATGGGCCTACCGGCGCTACCGATTGGCCTGAGGTCGCGCCAGCAAGCCACAAGGCCCAGCTCTACCCCAGCTCTCCCAATCCTTTTAATCCAAGCACCACTCTTCGCTACAGATTGCAGCATGACTGCCAAGTCAAGCTGTCGATCTACGATGTTAGCGGCGCGCATATCCGAACTCTGTTTGATGGGTATCAGGCATCGGGTTCTTATCAGCGGACTTGGGATGGTCGGGATAGTGCGGGAATCAGTCTGTCCTCCGGTGTCTATCTCGGCATGCTCAAAGCAGGTGACGATGTGGAATCCCAGCGCATGGTTCTAATCAAGTAACTCGGGTTCACCTGACAAAGGCCGGGCCTCGGAGCTGGTCCGAGGCCCTTTTCCATGCCCATGGATCAAAAAAAAGGGACCCGGCTAATGCCGGACCCCTTCTTTGGAGGAAATACAGTGAAGCTAGAACAGACTCTTAACTGTACTCCAGGAAGTCTCTTCGGTACCCACATCGCCTTCGTCATAGAAGTTGATGTTGTCATAGAAGATTCCAGAACCCGCGTAGTTCGTCGCAACGTTCATGAAACCAAACTGGAAGATCTGACCATCGAGACTGGGGTCAATGGCCAGGAAGAGTGAGTAATCAGCCCAAGTATCCGGAATGCTGGTCATGTCCACGGTGAGGAAGTTGGTGGTGACCCAGCCGTTGGAGGGATCCAAGGTTTTGATGAAGGCAGCCGCGGTGGAAGTGCCTTCAATGTTGCCGAGTTTGGCCTGGAAGTCGAAGATCCAAACTTCGCCGATATCCTCGGTAGCAACAACCTGCTCCTGGAAGACGTTGGATTCGATCCAAGCATCCACATGATTGCCGTTGTTGTAATCGCTGAAAACGACTAGCTGCTGGGCACCCTGTTCCGCGCCACCTTCACCAGAAGCGATAGCACTGAACGCGGCACCGTCGTTGGGAGCGGGGAAGGCTCCATAGCCGTACCACCAAGCCCAGTCGTAGCCGAAGACGTTTCCATAAACCAGCCAACCATCGTTGCTAAGAGCGTCGAGGTCGGACTGAACCAGGCTTTCGAAATCCTGGCTATAGGGAGTCAGGGCAATACTCATGGTGGGAATCATGCACGCCAGGATGGCGATCACTAAGACAGTAGCTCTTCTGTTCATTTTGATGACCTTTCGTTGTGGAGCTAAATAAGAGCGCTCGGAATCGGTTGGAATTTGAAATGTCATCTAGTGACCGATCCCACGATGACAATTATGCACTAAATTCGGCTACCGAATCAAGTCCAAAATCAGATCGGTCGGAAGTATTTCTCCGGCACTGTGGGGCGGCCGACTCACCCACTGCCTGCGAGGTCTTCAACTGAAGGGTTGACGGCAAGCCCCACCCCAGATTCATCTTGAACTCACTGTCGGGAGAGGGTACTTTGTTCGGCACCCGGACAAAGATCCGACCCTCCCCCATTGCCGTCCCGTCCAACAGGAGCGAATCGAGATGAGCTCATGAACGCCGCCGGTCAGGTCAAAACTGCTCCCGAAGATCGAATCAAAATGTGGCATAGGCTGGCTTATGGTGCCGGTGCCTTTGTCAACAATCTGCTAGCTGCCGCAAGCGGCGGAATGATGATTGTGCTGAATTTGGGTCTGGGAATGAATCCTGCCCTGGTTGGCCTGCTTGGGGCCCTTCCGCGTCTCACCGACGCCTTCACCGATCCCCTCATGGGTTACATCTCAGACAACAGCAAAAGTCGCTGGGGTCGCCGCCGACCCTTCATCTTCGGCGGCGTGATCGCCGCAGCAGTGATCTTCGCAATCCTGTGGCAACTGCCGGAAGCTCGAAGCGAGTCTTTCTATTTCGTCTGGTTCCTGGTGGGCTCGATACTCTTCTACATGGGCTACACGGTTTTCGCCACGCCCTGGGTGGCCCTGGGCTATGAGCTCACTCCCGACTATCATGAGCGAACCCGCCTCATGGGAACGCAGAACTTCGTGGGCCAGCTCGCCTACGTGGTATCGCCATGGTTCCTTTGGATCATGAACTCGGGGAAGTTTTTCCCCGACCAAGTGACGGGCGCAGCCGGATTGGCCATCATCATTGCAATTGTCGCCATCGGACTGGGTATTCTGCCGGCCATCTTCCTACGCGAGCGCATGCAAGCTGTGGCCGCCGCCGAAACGGAACAAGGCAAGGGCCTTAAGCGGAACCTCATCGAGTTCTTCGCTGGCTTCAAAGAAACGCTGAGCAACAGTGCATTCATGAAGCTGTGCGTGGCGACCTTCCTGGTTTTCAACGGGTTCATCCTTGTGGCTTCGTTCCAATTCTACGTCATCATCTACTACGTTTTCGGGGGTGATCAAACCGAAGGCGCCAAGTACGCCGGATGGGCAGGCACCGTGGGTGCCGTATGCACCTTCGCCGTGGTGGCATTTGTCACCTGGCTATCAACACGCATCGGCAAACGGCGTGCCTTCTTCGTGGCCACCGGGGTTTCCATTCTGGGCTACGGCCTCAAATGGATCTGCTACAACCCCGAGCTGCCATGGCTCGTAATCGTGCCCGCGCCCCTGATCGCTTTCGGATTGGGCGGCCTTTTCACCCTGATGCCCTCCATGATCGCCGACGTGGTGGACACCGACGAACTCAAGACTCATCAGCGCCGTGAGGGCATGTTCGGATCCATCTTCTGGTGGATGGTCAAACTCGGCCTCTCCGCAGCTCTAGCGGGTGGCGGTTACATGCTCAACGCCACGGGATTCGATGTGAATTTAGGCGGTTCGCAGAGCAGCAGCACCATCGTCCTGCTTCGCATCTTTGATGCGGGCGTTCCCATGCTGACTTCCGCTATCGCAATCTGGGCAGTGATCAGTTATCCCATTACCGAGGCGAGAGCGCGCGAAGTGCGCGAGGAACTGGAGCAGCGCCGAGGAAAGCCTGGAGCCGTTGATCCAGCCGCAAGCTAAGGCAAAGGGATCGCAGGCTGCCCGCACGCAAAGGAAGCTGATGATCGGGAAGAAGCGCCAACTGCTTTCGGCCATGAGCACTCTGTTGCTTGTGGCCTTTTTCCTTGCATGTAGCGCTGGCTTTAAAACGCAGACGATCACCGTTGATGAACCCTTTAAGCCACGGCAGTTCGATACCGAATTCAATGGCGAATGGTTCGGCAATGCCGTGTGCTACGGCCCCCACCGGGATGGTCAGCGCCCCGGCGGCCCCAACCCAACTGCCGGTGAGCTTCGTGAAGACCTTGACTTGATGCTTCCCCATTGGAACCTGCTTCGCGTTTACAGCTCGAGAGGACCTTCAGAATTATTGCTCGATGTTATCAGCGCGGAGCAGTTGAACATGAAGGTGATGCTCGGAGCCTGGATCGCGGCCGAATCACCCGAAGCTAATCAAAGAGAACTTGACGCCGCCATTCGCTTGGCCAATGAGTATTCAGATATCGTTGTGGCGGTGAGCGTGGGCAACGAAACTCAGGTTCACTGGTCCGCCCATAAAAGCCCTTTGGATTCACTGATCGAACATGTGCGTCGAGTGCGCCAGCATGTGAAGGTACCGGTAACCGTAGCCGACGACTTCAACTTCTGGAACAAGCCGGAGAGCCGAACCTTGGCGGCCGAGCTCGATTTCATCACGATGCATGCACACCCCATGTGGAACGGTGTGCAATTGGCAGATGCGTTGGATTGGCTGAAAGCTCAGGTTGCGATCGTAGAAGCCATGCACCCCGAACGGCAGATAGTCATTGGCGAGACGGGCTGGGCTACCTCAGTTGCAAGTGAAGGAGAGCAGGCCACCTTGATCAAAGGCAGGCCTGGCGAATTCGAGCAGATGATCTTCTACGATTCTTTGCGCCTTTGGTACGACTCCATACACAAATGCGTGTTCGTCTTCGAGGCCTTCGACGAAAACTGGAAGGGTGGCTCGAACCCCGAAGAGGTGGAGAAACACTGGGGCCTTTTTAGGGCGGATCGAACACCGAAGGTGGCCCTGGAATCTGCAGCCCAACCCTAGCCAACCGGCGGACGGTAACTATAGCCGGTTCCGCTGATAGTCTTGATCCATTGAGAATAGTCTCCGAGTTTCTTCCTCAAGGCCGCCACAACGGTGTCGACCACATTGCTTCCGCCCTCATAGCTCAGCCCCCAGACATCATTCAAAAGCGAAGTTCGGGAAACCGCCTTACCGGGACGTTCCATCAGGTAGCCAAGTACCCTAAATTCAAGTCGAGTCAGTTCCGTTCTTCGGTCGCCGGTAATCAATTCTTGGGCGCCAACATCCAAAATCGGCGAGTCCGACATGGTGCCTGTTTCCGCGGCCAACAAGCTGGTGAGCCAGCCGTCCACTGAGCCCGGGCCAAAGTTCAGAACAGCCCCGTGGCGCTTTCGGCCATTGCCTTTCATTTGAAGAGCCGGGGGCATAGAGAACCCCAATTCCGTGGCCACGGCCTTGTAGGGTGCCGGATTATCCAATGTCAAGTAGACCCTCTGGAGTTGGGGTCGCATTTCCATGTAGGTTCGCTTGATGTCCAACCAACAAGCGGCCTGAATCTCCGACGGAGATTCACCATGTTCATCACTTAACCAACGACGTATGAAGAATGCCCGTTTTCCCTCAGGCAAGGGATCAGAGTTGAGATGCTCCATCCAGGATGCGGAAGAGCTGTCAGCCATGAGAACGTCCACGTCGATTTCCGAGGGATCAAAGGCCACGTAAAAGCCAAGACATTCTAATTGCTCTCCCCGAACAACCGAGAAAGCACTGGGAACTTTCTCAAGCAGGGCGAGCAGTTCGGCGGCCGATTCCTCATCCAAGTGTTTCAGGACGATTTCACTGATCCTTTTATTGTCCTGGCTCCTCGCCGGCTCTACATGAAGCCAGTTTTCACCTGTGGGGAAAAAGGCCTCGCGCCAAACCGGATTGTCCAGAATGTAGAGCAGGTCTGCGGTATATCGCCAAAGCTCTGCGTTGGCAGCACCCGTGGAATCGTTGCATAAACGCATCCAGGCTTTGCGACGGTAGTATTTGCATGTCAGGGGATCTCGCGCCCTCAATGATCGGGCTAGAGCATCGCGCACCGC
>JACNKJ010000205.1 GCA_014382085.1 bacterium | reverse complement strand
GCCACACCTTCCGGTGGTGGGGACCCCCCCGTTGGGCTGGGCGGAACCGGCAACGAGACCGCCCGGCCAAACAGAAGAACCCCGGAAAACAAAGGGGGTCTCCGCAGGCCCCCCGCCGATGGAGCGCGCGACTTTGCGGCCCGCCTGGATCTGAATCCAGCGGAAGCCCTGAGCTTCACCACCGGATACTCCGGCGCTCGCGGTACGGGTACCGGTGAACTTCTGGACCTTCGCGATCAGCTGGAAACGCGGCGTGACTCCATTAACGTGAAAACCGAGGTCAAGCGCGGTACGGCCATCACCCTGAGTTTCTCGGGTGGCGTGCTCGAGTCCACCAGTGAGCGCTTGGACTTCAAGCGTGACGATATCAACGTGGTCTTGCCCGACAGTATTCCCATCAAGGAGCGGACGCTCCATCGCGACTGGGGTGGGGATATCGACTTCAGCTGGACCCCCGCCGCATTCATGGATCTGAGCATGGGCTTTTCCTACAAAGAGGGTGAAAAGCGAGTCTCCAACAACGAGTCCCAGGCCAAGGACGACATTTCCGAAAACTTCGACCTGCGCCTGGGTCTGCGGCCCTGGAAAGATCAGGTTATCGACGTGCACCTGAAGGACGCCGAGTCCTTTTCGGGTCAATACACTTCGGATAAAACCACCCGGCTTCGCGAAGCGCAGTTTTCCAGCAACCAGTCATTCAGTCGCAGCCTGAAGCTGACCCTGGATGCCTATTTCTTCTTGTCCCAGGATTTTTATTCCAATCCTAGCAAGAACCCTCAGGATCGAGATCAGCTCAAGGAACGCTACACGGTGACGGTTAGCGGCAAGGCTTTCGAATGGCTCACGGCGGAGAATTCGGTGGCTTACTTCCTCAATCGCGACATCATGATTCGCGAGAGTAAATCGATCTCAAACAAGGACAAAACCACCCTGACCTGGAATTCCCGCCTGGATTACAACTTCTTCCAGAAGTTCAGCGTGTCGCAAAACATGGAAGTGAAGGTCAGCAAGGACGATTTCGTCTTCACGGAGGAGCAGAACGCTCTCACCCGGGAATCCACCCTGCTAACCTCGGCCTCATTGCCCCTTTACGGGTCCATTCGTCTGGATGTGGGTCATGAATTCAAGTTGAGGCAACTAGGCAGCTTCCTCCCAGACCCGGATGTGGCCGGAAATCCAGAGACCTTTTTTCTCTCCAGGAGGGTAAAAAAGGAAGACTTTCGCCTGGGATTTTCGGCTACATTGTTGAAATACTTGAAGTTCTCCATTAAAGAGGGTCTTGGTCGAGAGGTCACCTACTATTACACCGATGGTAGTGAAGAGACGGTTCCATACGGCAGTCTTGACACGGGACTCGTCTACGATCGAGATTTCCTAGGTGCCGGAAAGCTCCAGATCAACCTCCAGCACCAGGCGAAATTCGGGAAATTCGTACGAGAAAATCAACGGAGTCTCTGGATTCCCACATTGTCTATAGAGTATAATTTCTAAGGAGATACGTGATTCGGAAGCGAAGAATACGGGGGCTGTTTCGGGGAGCGACGCTAGTCGCCTCGTTGTTCGGTATGATTCTCGCTAGCGGCTGTTTGTTCCAGCCCCGGATTCCGGAGGAACCCAACGAAGTAAACGTGCCCTGGACGCTTCCCATTGATCCGGAAAGCGTACTGGAAAACATGCGAAGCGCAATCGATTCGCAAACCAGTACGAACTACCAGAATAGTTTGGGAGTGGGAGACAGCGAGGACTTGCAGTTCAAGTTCATCCCGTCTTTCAACGATGAGCAGGAAGCGAACAACCAAGGAAAGCCCGATTACTTCCTTGATTTCGGAATCACAAGGGAACTGGCGACCCTGGACAAGCTTTACACCCAGGTGGATTCGCTTCGAGTGGAATGGATCTTTGATCCACTAGTAGACATGACTCAGGGGTCGGATTTAACAACGATTGCCCTGGGCGATGAAGAGGACCCCATTGGCTATCAGCTTTTTGTGGTCCACTCCAGTGGCGAAACCACCATTTATGAGGGGTCGGCTGAGTTGACTCTTCGTTTGGTTGGTGGGCAGTGGTTTCTGACGATATGGGATGAATCCAACAGCTCGGCAACACAGTCCTGGGGAAGATTAAGACTGAACCTGGATGTCTGAACCCACCCCCTCCGGAAAACGGCGGGGATCCCAGTAGAGGAGATAAGGACTTATGACCACGCGAGCCCGTCTGACGACGCTTCTCATCCTGGCCGTGGCTCTACTCGCCAGCAGCGGGTGCCTATTTAGCACGCCCGAAAAGCCTGGCGGCGGAGACGATGGCCCAACATACCTGGACTATACGACCCCGGACAACCTAATGGCCAACTTCGTCGAGGCGTGGAATCACATGGATTTCGCGGAATATCGCGACCAGATCCTCTACGATGGCGAAGAAATGGCGAGTGATGGAGGCACCTACGAGGCCTTCAAATTCTACTTCATCGAAGATACAGGTGAAGGCCCCTCCTGGGGTATCGAGGAAGAAAAGGCCCATACACAGGCCCTCTTCAGTGGTAATCCCAGCCAGGACGGCGCGACTCCCGGCGTGGAAAGTATTGACCTTCGGTTCAATCCTGCCAGCGTCTGGAGCGTCCCGGACAATCCCTTCGAAGTGCAGGGCGACACCTTCCCTGTCGGGACCCAGTTCCGCAGCTACCTGACCGACATGACCATCAACCTCAAGGGCACTATCGAAGGCTCCGAGGTTAATGTCCTGTTGGTTCGTGATACGGTTCGCTTCTACACCATTCCAGTTGACGGCGACAACTACCGTCTCTGGAAGTGGATCGACATCTCGCAAGGTGAATAGCGCATCGCGCAAGCTGAGACGCATTACCCGGCCTCTTGGGGGGCCGGGTTTTTTGCATTTTGCAATGAGGTGAATTCCTCATTGTTTCGCGCGGCGATGCTGTTAAGTTCAGCCCATGACTCCTCGTAAGAAGAACAAAGCCCCGATTCGCCACCGTCGCCGCTGGTTTTGGCTCCTGCTCTTGGTGCCCTTGGCCGTTGTGGGCGGTGTTTTACTGCTCCAACGCGACCTTCTCGAGTGGAATGGCAATGGCCTTCCCAGCCGACCTGTTCAGCTGACTCCCGAAGAAGAACTGAACGGCCTACTCCTGCGTGCCGTGCGCGAACTCGGCGTGTCGCCTTCGAGCATTCGTCATCAGCGCGGCGAGGACGGGCTGGCCTTCTATCGTTTCCGCTGTCCGAGGCGCCTGCATCCCGTGAACGCCAATCGCTGGCTCAGCCGCATTTTCGAGGACGAAGGCCTGGCGGTGCTGGATTGCCGGGAGGCCGGCCGTCCGGGGCGCCCGGATCTGTTTTATCTTGTGGAGCGGGATGGCAATCCGCCTCTGCGCGCACGCCTGCGTATGGACGCACCGACGGGCGATCCGCCCCTTTTCCAGGATCAGCCGCTTTTGGCCATCGTCATCGACGACTTCGGCAACAACTATGGCCCGGTGGCCAAGGGTCTCCTGGAATTGCCCATGGCGCTTACCGCCAGCATTCTTCCCGACCAGCGTCGCAGCAAGAGGGTTGAGAAGGAGGCCCGCAAGCGCGGCCATGCCGTCTTCATGCACCTGCCCATGGAGCCCCTGGATTGGCCCGAGAGCAATCCCGGCCCCGGGGCGATTTTCGCGGGTATCGGCGCCGATTCCACCCGGGTTCTGCTGGATCAGCATGCCGCCGGTTACCGCCGCCTGGACGGCCTCAACAATCACATGGGCAGCCGCGCCAGCCAGGACACCGACGTGGTCAATGCCATTTTGGATTGGTCCGCCGAGCGCGATCTGCTGGTGCTCGACTCCTGGACTCATCACAAGAGCAAGATTTCCCTTCTGGCCGGGGCCCATGGCCGGCCACCTTTGCGCGCCGATCTATTCCTGGATGGAGAGGGCGAAGACGAGGCCGCCATCGCCGAGAACCTGCTGGAACTCAGCGAGTTGGCTCGGGAACGAGGCTGGGCTATCGGCATCGGGCACCCACGGCGAGAGACTTTGGAAATTTTGAAGCGCATGCAACCCCGGCTCACCGACTATGGCTTCCGCTTTGTCACACTTCCTGCATTGGTGGAGGAGATCTTCCCCAGCGCCATGAGCGAGGAGTAATTACCCTCTAAGACCCGCTTTTCCAAGCCCTTGCATGGCCAAGTGCCTTCTGCTATATTCCTGCCCCTGAACACGGGCCCGCAAGGGCCCGACTTCATGTCCCGGAGTGTGATGGCCTTCCCAAGATCTCGTTTTGTGATTCTCGCCCTGCTCGCGACCTTGTCGCTGAGTTCTATCGCCTTGGCCCAAGGTGGAGAAGCTCGCAACATGGTGCCCCCGAGCGACCTGGATGTCTTCCCCTATCAACTCGTGGATTACACCCAGGCCGGACACGAATACCGCATTAACAATTCGCGGGCCGTGGTTCTGGGCACCATCACCAGTATTCGGGAGATTGAGGACACGGAGAAGATCCTCAACTGGTCGGCGACCCTGCGTATCGAGAGTTTCCTGAAAATGGACAAGCCCCAGGAGCAGGAAGGCCTCGGTGAGGTCAGGTTCCGCTTCCTGCCTCTGCAAGCACCCCTGGAAGAATTCAAGGTGGGGGATCGCTGTGTTGTTCTTCTGTCGCGAGACAGCCGCCATGATCACATGCTCATCCTCGGAACGGACTACCATTACTATCCGGTGAGCAAAGACGGCATCGTCACCAAGCTCTTCAAGGAAGTGCCCAGCGCCGATGCGCCCGTGATCCGGGAAGTGGGGCTTTCCGATTTCCTGCGCGAAGTTCGCAGAGTTCTCGGACGCGTCAGCATCGAGGAGCAGGCCGCGGGCGCGGATCTGATCTTCCAGGGTCAGGTCGGCAGTGGGGCCCAGGGTTCCGGAGCCGAGGGCGACTACTACATCGCCAATATCACCCCCGACAAAATCTACAAGGGGGATCCCGGCGACGGCATCATCAAGATTTACTCGGTCAACAACATGAACGACCGGGTGCTAAGAACCCTCAATCGGCCTGTCTTCATCCAAGGCCAAACCGTCTTCATCTTCGCCAACAAGGACCCCACGCTTTCGGCCCAGGGTCCCGACAATCCCAACGGTGAGGCTAAGTATTCCCCTCTCAGCGGTAAGCAGTCCGTCTGGGCCGTTCACCCGAAAACCGTTTGGCGATTCGGCACCCAGCCCATCAAGCGCGAAGAGTTCTTCAAGAAAATCGACGAGCTGACGACCCGCTAAGGCGGGTCCAGACCACGCGGATGATCCGCAAAATCTTGGGACCCAGTGGGTCTCGGAGGTAAACCATGTCTCGAAACCAGAGACTCAAGATCGCCAGTGTCATCATTGTGCTGGGCTTGAGCATCTTCTTCCTCTGGCCGACCATTACCCTTTGGGGAATGAACGACGAGGAAATCGAGCAGCTCAAAGTGGACGATCCCGCCCGCTACAATGACCTGCTGGACAAATCCATTCGTCTCGGCCTGGACCTTCAGGGTGGAACCTATCTCGTTCTCGAGGTGGACCTGGAGGGCATCGAATCCAAGGACCATCAGGC
>JACNKJ010000233.1 GCA_014382085.1 bacterium | reverse complement strand
AAGAGATGGGCATCATCATTCAAGAAGTGGTCGGCAGGCGCGTGGGTAAGTACTGCCTCCCGGCTTTCAGCGGCGTCGCCTTCAGCAACAACGAATTCCGCTGGTCACCGCGTATTAAACATGAAGGCGGAATCGTTCGCCTCGTGCCGGATTTGGGAACTCGGGCCGTGGATCGCGTTAGTGACGACTACGCTGCCCTGGCCGTGCCAGGACAGCCCAAACTTCGCGCCAACGTAGCCATCGACGAAGTCATTCGCTATTCGCCTAAAAAGCTCGATGTGATCAATCTGGAAACCGGAACTCTCGAAACCGTAGAAGGTGAGAAGCTCCTGAAGGAAATCGGAGCCAAGTATCCTGGCTTCGAGTTGATCTATTCCCTGGTGGACGATGAACAGTTGCGCAAACCGGTGGCTTTGCTCAGTGATCCTGAAAAAGATGAGTACGCCGCAACCTTCGAACAACTGTTCTCCGGAACCGAATTCCTCGATAGTATGGGAAACATGCTCAAGGTTTTGGAAGAGCGCATGGGAACTCCTGTGGACGTGGAATTCGCTCATGACGGCGAACAGTTGTATTTGCTTCAGTGCCGTCCCCAAAGCTTTACCGCCGAAGATGCGCCTGCACCCATACCCAAAGATGTTGAAGAGAGCCGCGTCATATTCTCCGCCGAACGATTTGTATCCAATGGTTGGATTCCAGATATCAGCCATCTCGTCTACGTGGCCGCCAACGAGTACAGCGCCTTGCCCGATCGTCGAAGCATGTTGGAAGTGGGGCGTGCGGTGGGTCGATTGAATAAGATGCTGCCCAAACGCCAGTTCATTCTCATGGGTCCGGGGCGTTGGGGAAGCCGGGGAGATGTGAAACTCGGCGTGAGCGTGAGCTACGCGGATATCAGCAACACAGCCATGCTCGTTGAGATTGCGCGCAAGAAGGGCGACTACGTACCCGACCTCTCCTTCGGCACGCACTTCTTCCAAGATCTTGTGGAATCGCGGATTCGCTACCTGCCTCTTTATCCTGATGAAAAGGGTATTCTTTTCAACGAACGGTTCCTCATTGGCAGTGAAAACCTGATGCCGCGTATGCTTCCCGAGTTCAAGCACTTGGACAAGGTGCTTAGGGTGGTCGATGTTTCCGCGGCCAGTGGTGGAAATATGCTCAGAGTCCTTTTGAACGCAGATCTTAATGAGGCTCTAGCACTGCTCGTTTCTCCTGAGGAACCGCAGTTGACTACTTCCGCTCCCAAGGTAAAAGCTCATCATGCCTCGCCCATGCACTGGCGGTGGCGACTGAATATGGCTGAGAAAATCGCAGCCCAACTCAACGCGGAGCGATTCGGCGTGGTGGCTTTCTACGTATTCGGAAGCACAAAGAACGCCACGGCAGGCCCGGCCAGCGACATCGACCTTCTCATTCATTTCCGCGGGAGCGATGCACAGCGCGCCGATCTAATGAACTGGTTGGAAGGTTGGAGCCTTTGCCTGGCGGAGTCCAATTTCTTGAGAACGGGATATCAGGGTGATGGCCTTCTAGACTTGCACATCATTAGTGATGAAGACATCGCGAGTCGAGATAGTTTTGCAATCAAGATCGGCGCCATTACCGATCCTGCGCGCGAGTTGCCCATGGGCGGCGGTCAGGACTAGACGGGAATTAATTCCCGTGTCGCGTTGGCGGGTTCGTCGGGATCGAAGCGAATGAGCGATAACTCCGGACCGTCATGAGCTGCCTGCAGGCAGACAGTATCTCCGATTCTATCCATCCACTTTCCGGTAAGACGCGTAGACTCGTGCACGTGCCCGTGCAAGGTCAAGGCTGGCTGCTGCTCCTCGATGAAACGCCTTATGGCGATGCTGCCCACGTGAACATCCAGTGGGACGTGATCGACCGATTGTCCATCTAGTGCTGCACGGTCGAGCAAGCTTTGATAGGGGGGAGAATGAAAGAGGAAGATATCCCCGCGCAAATCGCGCCCCTGGGCCACTTTCGCAAGATCTTTTTCAATGGTCGAATATCGCTGTTTCAGGGTGTCGACTTCCACACTGCGTCTTCCCTCTTCGGGTGAAATGCAACCTGGGTCAACGAATCGTGAGACATCGTAGCGCTCCCAGTCCTTCAATTGAAATGGCGTGGGAGGTATGTGAGAATAGCCATGAACGGTTCGACTCTCAAATTCCACCGAACGGCCATGCAGGTATTCCCAAATTCCCAATTTCTGGCCCTGAAGCACGGTCTCTTCATGGTATCGGGGATCGTCATTTCCCAAAATGAGAAAGCTGCGTGGGATTTTCGCATCGTCGCTCTGCTCTGACTTGCTGAAAGCCGGAATCAGGAAATCCGAGATGAAATCCCGGTGTTCGGTTTCACTTGCCCAAGAGAGATCCAGGTCCATGGGCAAGAGATCCCCACCCAGAAAAAGGGCATCGGGAATTTCGCTCTCGATTCGCTCCAAGAGGGCTAGGTAACGCCCAATTCGGCCATGTAGATCTGAGACAAAAAAGCAGAGCATTTCAACTCGTTTAGTGAATGCCTGTCAGTTGGCCAGGGGACATTCCCTTGTTTTGCGAGCAGTATCATAACAAACTTGACTCGGATTCGCAGCCTAGGCTTGGGCACTGGATCATTCGCAGAACCAGGCTGCCAATTCAAGCGAAGCTCCGCCTTAATCCTCATGGCAAGCGGGGGCCGACCCGAATTTTCTCTAGCCAAAATCAAGGTCATCCTTCATAATCTCACCGAATACGATCGCGCTCGCGCGCGACGGCCTTGGCGACTTGGGCGGTCACAGGGGCCGGGCGAGGTGGGTCTCGCCACAAGCGGTTCGCCCGAAAGGAGGTGATCCTGTGAGTTCAGGCATATGCGGTTTGGTGGAGGTGGCGTCCCCTTAAGGGACCTCCCCAAAGCGTGGCGCTGAACGGGATCGCCCCATCAGGGGTAACCCAACGCCACCGAAACCGAATCAAATTCGGCCCCCGTCGATCTCGGCGGGGGCCACTTCATTGACAGAAAAACCCTCCCGCAGATGCAGGAGGGTTCGGTGAGGAGGCTATTGTGGTCTATGGGGAATCGCTTGGCTAACCAGAATAGGGATTGCCCGTGAGCTCCTCGGTTTCCACCCAGGAGTGTCCGGACTGGGAGCAAGACTTCACCTCGACGCCCTCGCAGCGATCGGGGAAGGCTTCCATGTAACCGATGGTCCAGTTGCTGAGCTTCTGAAAGCGTGCAGTCTGGCCATCGGTCTGTGAGGGCCAGGCATCCAGAACCTGTACCAAATTCTTAAGGTGCTCTTCATGTTCGGCGGCTTCACCGCTCTCGATCATCTGCATAACGCCGGTTTTGTAGTCGCTGACGGCATTTCCGATGGTCGCGTCGCAGCCCTTGTGCATTCCGCTTTTAATGTTCATGTAGGAGTTCAGGAAGTAGTCGCTGTTGGTGGTCTTGATCTTTGAGTCGCAGCCGAGCTTGGCTTCAGCATTGCCGGCTTTACTGCTGCAGGCACTCTTGGAAGTACTACACTTGGCATCCGCGCCTTTGCTGCCGCAGCCAGGTCCGGCCAAAGCCGTTCCGCCGAGGGTGAACAGGGCAACGATTGAGAGAATGGTTCCGGCTGATAGAATCCTGCGCATGTGTGTCTCCTTGATCCTTTTTGACGATTCGCGACGGGTGATCTTTAGGTCGCATCTGAGATGCATACTAGAGGGGAAAAGTTCCCTATTCCAGAAAAATACCGAGAAATAATAACAGACAAGCGGAGCTACAAGTATGAAGAAACCCCTCCTGAGTGGGAGGGGCGCTGTCTGTAGGGTTTAGACCCGCCGTTCCATATCAGTAAAGGCCTTTGACTTCACTCCAGGTGTCGCTCTCTGTGGGAACTTCACCGTCGAAGATGTAAGTAACCGTTACGCTGGCCCAAGCACTAGCCGTGTAGTCGATGGATCCATTCAAAAAATAGATCTGTAGATGGGAGAAGGTATCGGTCCAGACAGGCAGGTCGATGGTTCCCACGCCAAGGAAGCTGTTTAGGGGCTCTTCCTCGAGGATGGGAAGGTCGAAGACGTTTGCGCTGGTGACGAAGAATTTTGATTCTCCGGCCAGGATCCAACCCGTCTCGAAATAGGAATCACTGATCAGGTTCATGGATGAAAGGAGTGAGGTGTTCGGCAATTCCAGATCCATGTCGAAGGTTGTCAGCCAAGTGAATTCACCGTCAAAATCCTCATCATTGACGATATTCACCTTGCCGTAATAACCCGCGTTGATGAAGACCGTAGCGGAAATCAGGTCGCCCAGCGAAGGGTCGAACTGCTGAATTTGAAGCGTCTCCGCCCAATCCACACCCTGTTCATCAATGTTGCTTGTGTATTCGATGATCTGGGAAGCATTGGCGACCGGACAGATCAGAAGTGTCATTGCAAGAATGCTGATCGCAACTCTCATCATACCCTCCCCTGTTGTTTGGCAAAATCCAGGTGGTTAATCTGAGCATAGCCGAGAATAAAATGGGTGGCATCCTTTATTTTACCAAAAGCATGGAACACTGCGTCAATGATATCGTAGGATTCTCTCGATGCTTCGGCATGTCACTTCCCCATCTTTAACAAATGCAATGACTTAGTGGAGGCCTTATGAGCGTTCCTCTGTCGCTCTCGTTTCGGCTCCTTTTAATCTCTTTATGTTTTTTGGGGGTGGTTTACGTACATGCCTATTCGAGCTTCGACCCATTGGGTGAAGAGGCGATTTTCCCGGATGCCGCCAATGGTCGCATCGCAGAATGCCCGAGTATTCAGGCCTCTCGAGTGGAAGTGGGACTCATTCTCCTGGACGGTTTTCTCGATGAAGGCGCTTGGACATTTGCCCATGCGGCCAAGGGATTCACCCAGGTGGATCCTGTACGTGGCGATTTACCGTCTGAGGAAACGGTCTTCAAAGTTCTCTATGATGACGAGGCGTTCTATTTCGGCGTGGCCTGTTTCGAAGAGGATCCGAATCGGATCTCCAGCACTTTGAGTCGCCGCGACAGTATGGACGGCTCGGACATCATCAGCATCTATATCGATCCCTACTTCGATCGCAGCAGCGGATACAATTTCCGCGTGAACCCTCATGGCGTGATCGCCGACGCCTTCCTGCCCGAATCTTTCAATCGTGACTCCGATTGGAATGCGGTATGGGAATGCGCCACACATCGAGATGAGCGGGGTTGGTACGCTGAAATTCGCATACCTTTCTCGTCAGTGCGCTATCGGGGAAGTCCATCCATGACCTGGGGGCTCCAGGTCTATCGATGGATGCACGCCCGCGGCGAAGACACGGGCTGGGTTCACTGGGATCGCGAGCAAGGTGGATTCATTAGCAACTTCGGCACACTCACCGGCTTAAATGGTGTGAAGCCTCCCAGGCAGATCGAGATTCTGCCCTACACGGTGACAGGTTTCACAGATCTGCGACCCGAAGACAGTGAAGACAATTGGGATGGGACGGCGAACTTCGGCGCGGACCTCAAGTACGGCCTCACTCCGAATCTAACCTTGAACGCAACAGTGCAACCGGACTTCGGGCAAGTGGAGGCC
>JACNKJ010000137.1 GCA_014382085.1 bacterium | reverse complement strand
TTTGCAATTCGCTAAGGGCCGTACCCTCGCTAACCCTTCCCCCGCTAGCGCCGTAGCCCAGCAAAGTTCCGCCGCTGCCCAAGTGGATGATTCGACCTTCCGCATCCAGTGTGAATGCACCCGCACGGGAATAGATTTGTTTTCCATCCTGCTTAACCGCGAAAAAGCCGTCACCCTCAATGGCCAAATCCATGCCCACGCCGGTGATTTCAAGCTCGCCTTGATTCATGAATGTGTCGATGGATGCGATGCCCACGCCGTCACCCAGTTTGAGCTGTGGATTCAGGCCCATGCGATCCCCAAGTAGGGCTCTGAAGCTGGCTCGCCCCGCCTTGAAACCTGTGGTGTTAACGTTGACGATGTTGCTACCGATAATGTCCAGCCGGCTTTGGTGTCCGAGCAAACCGGTGGTCACGATGTTGAGACTACGCAGCATGGAGGCTCCTTCCCGGTTGCCTAGGATTCCTGAATTTCGGGAGCCCTCACTTCAATGACGTCTGAAAGCGTATACTCGCTGCCGCCCACCATGAGGTAGGCGTTGCCCGAGGAGAAACGGATACCGTCCACCAGACCACTGACCATGGGAGAAAGTGCCAGGCTATTGCCTTGGCCATCCATGGCGCTCATATTCACCTGGTAGTATCCGTCCGCCAAGACTTGACCGTTTTCGTCAAACCCGTCCCATTCAACGTTATATTGGCCCGGCTCCAATATTGCCGCCTCCTCAACATTGAGTGTGCGAACCAGGGTTCCGGCTGCATCTCGTATTTCCACAGTCACCTTGGCGGCTTCACTCAGATCGAAACTGAGGGAACGGCTCTGGCCGCCACTTAACTCCACAATACTGCCGTCCAACATGACTTCCTGGCCAATGAGACCGGTAGCCAAGGCATTGCTTACGCTCTGCTGCATGAGCAGGCCTGTCTGAGTTCCGCTGTTGATGGATTCTAGTTGCTCAACGCTGGCAAATTGCGCGAGCTGAGCTAAAAAATCCTCGTTGGTTACGGGACTGAGAGGATCCTGATGCTGCAGTTGCGTAACTAGGAGTTGGAGGAAGGCTTCCTTGTCCAAACTACTGCCCGTTACTCCGCCGGCGGCCGTACCTGCCGCACTGCCGATGCTGCTGATGTCCATTGCTTCTCCTCTAGGCCAATAGATCGATGAGCCCGTCCCAATTTCGGATGGTCTCAGTTTCCGCGTCTCCCTTTTCCATTTCCCAATTCACCGATGATTCGCTGGAACCATGCTCGCTCTTTTCCTCGTTCTTTCTATTTTCCAATTGCATGTCGATGGAGTCGAAACCTTGTTCACTCAATATGGCTCGAATCTTCTCCAACTCGGCCTGCAAGAATTCACGGGCCTCAGACTGGGCTGCAGCGAGTCGAACGCTGAGACGGCCATCTTCTAGTTTTAATTCAATCTCGACGAGACCGAGTTTCTCCGGTCTAAGACGCATTATTGCCCTGTGAGTCTTCTGCCCCTGCTCGTTCATGCGGGTAACGATTTGCAGAATGCGATCGGCCAATTGCCCCGGCGCTTTTACAGGACTTGTCACCTTGGCGCCGCCGACTTTGCTTCCTTTGAGATCCTGGATCGAACCCGGTGCTTCTATGCTTAATTTGCTCGTCGTCGCTTGTTGGGTCTGATTCCCCACCGGCGTGGCTGCATGATTACTTGAACTGGCAGCACTCTTGGCCTCGCTACTTGGACCGGAACTATCATTTCCGTTTCTCGAAGAGCTGGCATCTCCTTGGCCTCTGGGCTCTAGAGATTTCCAATCCAGCTCATCGGATTCCCTTTGAATCTGAGATTCTCGACGAAGGGGCAGTTCCACCGCTTCAAATTCGCGCAGTGCCGTGTCACTGCGAGGGATATCGAGTTCGGTATTGGGAAGTTCGGCTTCATTCTGAACGAATGTGGGAATGCCCAAGGCCATACCTGATTCGGCTAAAGCCTTTTCCAATGCTTTCTCAAAACCCTCAGCCGTTTCCTTTTTGGAATCGGGGGGATTGTGACTAGAGCCAGCGCCCTGACTAGGCAGGGCGTTGAATTCCATCACTGTACTCCCGTGCTGGATCCCATAAGACTGCTGAGGGCCGCAGCGCGCGCCGGATCAAGGGCCGCCATGACCTTAGCGGCGGGACGCTCTTTCATTTGTTTGAGCACGCCCAGCACGATTTCCATGTCCATACCGCTAAGAATAGAAGCGGCCTCTTTGGCGGGCATGGCTTCGTACATTTTCGCGAGCTTCTTGGTGCTCTTCTTCTGAGCTTCCTCCATGGCGCCTATGGACGAGTCAATATCCCGGCGCAGCTGGCTGAGTTTATTGAATTCTTCCGCGATGACGGCCTTTTCCATATGAACGGCGGTCTCGGCGCGAACCAATTCATCTTCCCGTCGCCCAATATCCGCTTCGCGGCTATCTAGGCTCTGGTGTCCCAGGTTCACTTCCTCGGCAATCTCTTCCGGGGTGGCGGCGACTTCGACCTTTTCTTCAGGTCCCGAGAAAACGCCTACCAGCCAAAAAGTGGCTCCGAAGATCACGAAAAAGCTAAAGAAACTGATCAACATGACCGATTTCATGAGGGGCTCCCTTCTCCTCGGCTCAAATCACGCAATCCCCATGCCACGAGCCTTGCGCAGGCGATCGTCCGCCTCTTTCAATTCCTGGCGGTCTTCTTCGACTCGATGCTCGTTTCCTTGCCGTTCCCGCAGCTTGTCGAGCGCCTTACGCTTTCTACTTCTTTCCAAAAGTGCCTCACGCTTCCTCGAGATTTCTTTTTCCAGCGGAGTCAATTTCCCGCGCAGATGAGCCTCTCCCCGCCCTACAGCCTCAAGCTGTAGGGCATTGTGGGAAACGGCTGACACATGAACTTCCCCAGTTTGCAGGTCCCCTCGACGTGTCATGAGACTGCGACGCCGTCCCTGGTAATCGTCAATTTCACGAAGGATGAGCGCACGGCGACCCAAAAGCTCGCCGAGCTCGCGAGCCACGGTATCTTCTTCACGCTTGCGCAGTTTGCGAATGCGCTCGAGACGAAATCTGAATCGCGCCATTTATTGACTTACCAATTTTTGGAGGCCTTCAAGGGTGTCTTTCATTTCAAAACGTTCTGCGATATCTTGGCGCATAAATTCGATCCATCGGGGTCGCAGTTCGATGGCTCGATCAATTTCCACACTGCTGCCCGCCTGATAAGCCCCGATCTGAATGAGATCTTCGTTTTCTCGATAGATGGCCATGGATTCGATCAGCTTTCGTGCGTTGCCTACTTGCTCCTTGCTGCTCACCTTCGGGAAAAGGCGGCTCACCGAATCGAGTAAATCCACGGCAGGAAATTGCCCCAAAGATGCCAAGCGACGACTGAGTACAACGTGACCATCCAGGATGGCTCTTACTGCGTCGGAAATGGGTTCGTTGAGGTCATCGCCCTCCACCAAAACCGTGAAGAGCCCGGTTATGGAACCCTTCTCGTTGATACCTGCTCGCTCCAATAATTTGGGTAGAGCCGCGAATACGCTGGGTGTGTATCCCTTGCTGGCCGCAGGTTCTCCGGTAGCCAATCCAATCTCGCGAAGGGCCATGGCATAGCGTGTCACCGAATCCATCATGACCAGGACCTTTTTACCCTGATCACGGAAGTACTCGGCGATGGCCATGGCCGTTTCAGCGCCTTTCACTCGTTCAAGTGCTGTGGCGTCGCTAGTTACAGCGACAACGACACTGCGGGCCAAGCCCTCGGGTCCCAGAGATTCCTCAATGAACTCTCTTACCTCTCGGCCACGTTCCCCGATGAGAGCCAAAACAACCACATCGGCTTCTGCGTTTCGGGCGAGCATGCCCAGAAGCACGCTTTTCCCCACACCGCTTCCGGCGAAGATACCCATGCGCTGTCCTTCGCCACAGGTGAGCATGCCGTCGATGGATTTGATTCCCGTTTGGAATGACTTATGAATGGGTGCGCGTTCCAATGGTTTCGGTGCACGCGAGCCGATGTCACGACTATGCCTGAGAACGGGATCTTCAAGATTGTCCATGGGGCGGCCCAGGCCGTCGAGAACTCGGCCAATGAGCGCATTTCCTAGTTTCAATCGCAGGGGATGTCCGGAAGGTCTCACATGTGAACCAGCCTGAACGCCGGACATGGATCGATAAGGCATGAGAAGTAGTTTGCCTTCGTGAAAGCCCACGACCTCGGCCGGAATATCCTCTCCGCCTTCACTCTCAATACTACAGAGTTCGCCCACCCGTGCACGAGTACCCTCAGCCTCAATGAGAAGCCCCACTACTTTCGACACTCGGCCGACGCGCAGGGATGTATCCTTGTTTTCTAGATTCTTCCGTGCATCGGAAAGTAGGCTACTCATCTAGAGCGTTTCTTTCACGGCTGATCTGAATCAACGTATCTCCGAGACGATCCAATTCCTCGGAGCATATACTCTCAATACGTCCCTCTTTAGCTTCCAGAATCATGTCCCCTGCTTCAATTCTGGCATCTCCCACAATTCGATATGGAAGATCCTTGGAGAGTTCGCGGTCGCTGTGTTCCAACATTTTCGCAATGAGATCGCGCTCTCGGTCATTCACATGGATTTCATAACTGCTCTTCGTTGAAAGACGCTCCAGGCACTCTTCCAATTTCCCCCGCAAGGCTTCGTGATTTCCGGGTAGAAGAGCACGGGCCACTTTTTCACCCAAGGCCAGGCCAAGACGCAGCAATTCCTCAGCATTCTCCTCTTGGAATCTTCGGCGTTCCTCGGTCATGGAGGCCAGCAAGACTTCCAGGCGATCAAGGTATCCATTTCGAAGGGATTCTAACTCGGTTTGACTTCGGGCCTGCTCTTCTGCACGACCTCGCTCATAAGATTCACTACGCAGCATTGTGCTGGTGGCCTCGTATTGTGGATGCTCCCGAATATTTCGGATACGTTGCCATCCTAAGGGATCCGCGAAATCCTCAATGTGATCGAGATCCAGTTGTCGTTCGACTTTACTCGATGAAGGCACTTTCTTCTCCTCCACGGCCGGCGATATACACCTGACCCTCCATTTCAAGATCGCGGACTGTATCGATGATCCGTTGCTGGGCAGTCTCCACCTCGCTCACACGGACTGCGCCCAAGTATTCCATTTCCTCGGCGATCATCTTACCCGCGCGCTTGGACATATTGCGCGTGATCAAGTCCTGTACTTCCTCGCTCGCACCCTTAAGGGCAAGAGTCAAATCCTTGCTTTCGACTTCCTTCAGGAGGTTTTGGACGGACTTGTTATCCAGGAGGATGAGATCGGCAAAGGTGAACATGAGGTTCTTTATGGCTTCGGCCACCTCGGGGTCCATGTCGCCGATTTCCTCTAAGATCCCACGCCAAACGGACTGGTCAATTTCGTTGAAGGTCTCCGCCACGTGATTCGTGCCACCGAACTGGACGTTGATTTCCTGGAAATCCGAACTTACATACTCACCGAGCACGCTTTGTACTTCGCCAATAACCTCGCTGGAAGGACGCTCAATGGTGGCGATACGGTAGGCAACCGCAGTGCGCAGATCTTCGGGTAGATTCAAAAGAATCTGTCCCGATTGACTGCTGGGAAGGCTGGCTAAAA